>NZ_JACJSN010000005.1:0-270351 GCF_014698135.1 Limnothrix sp. FACHB-881 | reverse complement strand
CCTAGAACATCATCAGTTGCTAGGGTTGGTTAAAAACATCCGTCAGCGACATCGGTTGCGAGAAGCTCAACTTAAGGAGATTTGGGCTGATTCTCCTTAAGTTGAAGCCAGTGGGTCGGGACTCGGCGTGGGCGTGGTTGTTGGAGCAGGTACAAAGCCCGGCGTAACCGAAAGCTGACCGTTTTGATAGGTTCCTGGTCGGTTGAGGATCGTTAAACCGCTGAGGGTGGTTATGCCATTAAAAATTGAGCCGGCCGTACCGTTGGTGGTGGAATTTCCCACAATGAAATCATTCAAGCCACCGTGGGTGATGTCAATTGCTGCGCCATCATTCGTACACAGGCTACTGCCAGCACAAGCGCCAGTAGAATTCGTACCTGTAACTCGAATATTTCCAGCTCTACTTGTCAGTTCGATGGGGCTATTGTTGGCAGCAACCGACCCAACTATGATGCCGGTTTGCCCTCGAACTGTTGTGCTATTGCCACTGGTGATTGCTCCAGAAACTTGTACAGTACCCGCAGCACTCTCCAGGGAGATCGCTCCATTGCTAGCCGTAGCTGAACTAGCACTCATCCCGCTTCGCCCTCTAACAGCAATATTATTAGTGGCTGCCAGAGTTCCGCCTAGATTGGCTAGTCCTTGAGTGCTTGTAATATCGATTGATCCAGTCGTAATTGATCGTGTTTCAATATCCTGATCGGCAGTAATGGTCACAGGATGAAGACCGGTAAGGTTAATAGACCGATTAATATCTACTGCTAGAGATCCCTCTGCACTCCCCTCAATTACTAGTGGAGAAGTAGTTGATCCTAATAGCCCTAACGATCCATTGATCGTGACACCAACAGAATAGGGATTTTCAGCAATTCCTGTGATCTGGATACCGTTAAAGCCAGTGGCTGTAACTGATGCACTGGAAGCTAAGTTGACTCCAGAATTGATGTTTCTAGCTGTTACATTACTGCGGTCTGTTCCTGTAATGACGACCTCAGATCCGGTGACAGTACTACTTTCTCGTATATCAACACCGATACTCTTGAGGTTGGGATCGGTGGGATCGAGAGCAGAGTTGTCACTCGATATACCAATGAGTGTAATGGTTCCGCCACTAGTTAAGCTGCTTGTATCAACAATTTCTACTCCCGAGTTACTAAAGCCACTTCCTGCCCCAATTCCATTGATGGTAATGCCACCTGATTCGGAGGTCAGTTTAGAGCTTCCGATAAAAACGCCATCGTTATGATTAGTGCGTTCACCAGCAGTTCCTATTAAGGAAATCTCTCCGTTTCCGTAGGTGTTGATTTCCGATCCAGCAATCCAGATTCCAGAATTGTATTCACCGGAGCTTAGATTGAGAGAACTGCCTTCCATGACGATGTTGCCACCATTGGTTGCCTGGAGGGTTAAGTTTCTAAGTTCGATGCCAAAAGCTGAATTGGAACCAGGACTGCCACCTCCAATTCCTGGCTTGAAGATAATGTCTCCAGCTTCAGAAGTGATTGTAGAAAAACCAATGATGGTAATTCCATGATTCGCATTTCTATTGAGGGTTCTTCCTCCACCAATACCTGAAATTTCAATAGTGCCTAAGTTGGTTGTGCGGATTTGGGAGCCACTATCGATTTGGACACCGATGCTCGCATCCTCGTCTAGGAGTTCTCCGCCGATGCCTCTAAGCATCAGGTTCCCACCGCTGAGAGTAATCAAGCCCTTCTGAATCCAGACTCCTCTGGTAATTGTTTCTGAGCCATGACCAGTGGCATTAAAGTTTCCGCCACTCGTTGTAATGACTGAACTCTGAATATGAACTGCACCGGATAAGTTGTTGTCTTGGTCGCCTGTTAATGTGATGTTCAACGGCCGATCGGCTGAGGTGATATTGCTATTCACCACAATGTTGCGATCAGCCTGGAGTGTCAGGGTGACGGGGGTGGCGCTGGGGGTGGTGAGTTCGACCGGGGCAGTGACGGTAATATCGCCATTGCCCGTGCCCGTACTGGCGGTGGAAATGGTGACGCTCGTGCCGGAATCGAGGGTTGCGGCTAATTGAGCGTTGTTGATGTTGGCAGTAGCGGGGGCTGCTGGCGCGTCAATGGTGAAGGCGGAACCGGCGAGGCTACCACCGGTGGTGGGGGTGCTGGAAATGGTGATGTCGGTGGGATCAAGAAGCCAGGTGCCGGGAAGACCAAAGGGGGCGCTGGCGCTGATGCGACTACCCGCCACATCCAGAAACAGCTTGCCTGAGGTTTCGATCAGGCCGCCGTTGCCGCCGTTGGGGCCGCCCTGGGCGATCGCCTGGCCCCAAAAACGGGTTCCCTGATCTGACCAAACGATCGCCCGGCCGCCGTTGCCCGCATCCGTTGCGGACACATTGATCGACGAATTTTCATTCACCAGCGTGAACAACGCATTTGGCTCTGGCCCCAGGCCCAACTGCTCACCGCCTACTAGGACTGTGCCGCCGCCGTTTTGCCCCGAGGCATCGATGGACGCATTCCAGAGGGCTACGCGATCGCCCAAAATTGCCACCCGGCCGCCCGTTTCGCCGCTGACGTTTAACCGCCCCGAGGCGATCGCCGTGCCCGCGGCCGGTAGTTCTTCGGTAGGCAAACCGCTGATTCCCTGACCGGCCAGGAGTTCCGGGAGCGATCGGGGCGATTGGGCCCAGGCATTCAACTGCTGGCTAGGAATTTCCAAGCTGAGGACGCTGCCTTCGGGGGTAATGCGAACTAGGTTTTGACCCGGCACGGCGGTAATGGTCACGCGCCCTCCCGGCGAGTTCAGGGTTCCCACGGTGACGACGTTGCCGCCAATCAGCGATAGATCTGCCCCCGGCCCAACGCTGAGGCTTCCGGCGTTGATCAGGCTGCCGGGCGTGAGGGAGTCGAAACGAAATTCGATCGGGCTGCCCACTAGGTTGGCCCAATTACCCGACCCGATCGACTCAAACCAGCGATCGCCCCCAAACCCGATCGCGTTCGCCGTGGTCGCCGTAAACGACGCGGGAATATCGAGGCGCGCATTCGCCCCAAACACAATTCCCGCCGGATTCATTAGATAGAGATTTGAGGAACCGCCGCTAACCCGAATGAGTCCATCAATGATTGACGCATCGCCGCCGGTGACGCGCCCCAAAATATTTTGAATATCGGGTTGCGATAGGAAGTTGGCGATTTGCCCAGAATTGACGTTGAAACGCTCAAAACTGTGGAACAGGTTCGCCCCGTTGCCCGATCGAGTGCCGCCGCCAATGATGATTTGATTGCCGTCTTGGCGAATTTGAGTTTGCACTCCATCCTGAGCTGGCACAATTTCCTGTGCCAGTGCCGCAGTGGTCCATAATAAGAAGGTGATAATGGTTCCCAGACGTAGGCGATCGATCATTGTGCTATTCCCCTTAGCAGACCAATGATCTAGCACAAATAATCTATAGGTGGCAAATCATGATTGTTTTGGATGTTTTAGGATCCATATTAATGCTGCTATTTCAAGTGAAAATCTGATGTACTTGTTTTCTGTTGCTGACTTTTAATTATTAATCCAATGACAAGTTACTATGTATTTTAAAAAAATAAATTACCCTGTCTATTTTTTTTGATTATCAAAACATTAGATATAATCAATTCTTAATATTTTTGAAGGAATTAATTTTTAGTTGAATTATTGGTTTAATTATTAATGAATTTCGTCTAATCGCTTGCACAATATTTTTTTGCGTTCAAGGTCTCATTTGATGTGTGTCTAGGCATTGAATTCAATAAGATGTAGTTTATCCGACGGCTCTTGAACCTTTGGGCTTATGGCAATGATCTTTGGCCAAACAAACCATGGTGTTTGTTGATTTAAAAATACTCAAATAACCAAAGAATATTGAACAATTTAGCCTTTGGAAATTATGAGAACATGCCAATAAGTCAAGATTCGGATGATCTGGAGTCCGAATCCTGACTTGAGAGCCTGTGTTCCTGACTGAGCTTGCTAGTCAGCGGCGACTCAAAGTATTGCCCGATCGCGCCGTTGGTTCTTCAAGGGAACAAGCCGCGCCGTTTGCGAGCCTCCATGGCCCGTTCCAACATGCCCAGCAGGCCGGGGGCCTCTTCCTGAAGGGCCAACAACAGCCGCTCCCCAGCCTCCTCATCGTTTGGGTCTAGCCCTGTTTCCATAACGGCCATCAGGCGCGGCATGGCGAAATCATCAACAATTTGAATCAGCCCCACCAAACAGCGGTTAAATTGTTTTTCCGTGAGGGGAGCATCTTCCAGGGGAAATTCAATGATGGCTCGAATTTCTCCATCGGAGGGGTCATATTCCCACTGGAGCATTTTGGTTTCCCAGGAAATGCTCAGCATGGTTTGCAAAATGGCGGCTTTGTGGGGGTGGTTTTGAATGCCGCTGATGACCTGGGGCGCAAACAGCTTGAAAAAACGCCCTTCTTCTTCGAGCTGCACCACCAATTGAAAGTCATCGAGGTTGTCGGCCTGAACGGCGGTGACAATCCACGATCGCTCGTGGTCAATGTCGTAAGTCCAACCCCGGTGATCGAGGTAGCTGGCAATTTGTTCTAAAGTCGCGCCCATTGAGGAACGTTGGAGATTGCATTTCGGTGCAAAGCCAGCCTAGCAAACGGTGCTCCCCAAACGAGCTTTTGGGGGAATCTTTCTGGGGCGGTGGTCAATTGCTCCGTTGATTAGCCCTCGGATTCGCCCTCAAAAACGGCTGCGCTTCTAGGGTGGCCTATCCCCGATCGCGATTCTTGGGCTGCTGACCTGTTGGCCTCAGCCTTGGCCGCGATGTTTGCTTAGCCGCGATTTTTACTTAGCCGCGATTTTTGATGGTCATGGCGGTGATCAACAATTCAGCGGTTTGGGGGGAAATGGCGAGGGCGCTGGCCAATTCCGTGAGAAATTCTTGCTCGGAAGCGTCCAAGGTTCCGTCGGTGAGGGTCATGTCAGCGGCTACGGCGTAGGCGGTTTCGCGCAGGTCTTCGGGCAAGGCCACTTGGGCCCCTTGAAACAGCGCATCGGGCCCTTGGGATTGCATGATGCCCAAGAGTTTGTCGATCATTTTGGCCATGTGTTCTTCGTCAAAGCGCTTGAACAGTTGCATTCGATAGAGGCTGTCGCGGAGGGTGCGCACTTCTTCATCGGTGGCGTAACCGTCGGCGGCCATGGCAATCACCAAAATCGCCGCAAACGCCTCGGGCGAAGACAGGGTGATCGTCCCGTCGGGAGTTGCTTTCCGAAACACGCTGTCGAGTAGGCCCATAGTGAATCCGTCCTTAAAAAGTCAAAACCCTAAAAATCAAAACCCTAGCGAGCGCGGGGTTTGGGGTGCGGTTTGCGGTGGCGCGATTTCGCGATCTACGGTGGCGCGGCTTGCAGTGCGCGTTGCCTCGTATTGTGGCTTGGTTTCTGTGGGTTGGGGGCGATCGTTAAGGTTGATTTTTGAACAAACCGTGACGGGATTTGGGGCCCCACGGCCGGAGTTAGGCGCGATCGGGCGCAACCTTGGCGGTACAATAAACCCCGCTGAGCCAACCTTGATTCAACTTCCACAACGAATTCCACAACAAACCGATGGCAGAAACGATTTTCTTCAACGCCCTTCGTGAAGCAACCGACGAAGAAATGGCCCGTGACCCTCGGGTGTTGGTGATGGGAGAAGATGTGGGTCACTATGGCGGCTCCTACAAGGTCACCAAGGATTTGTATAAGAAATACGGCGATCTGCGGTTGCTGGATACCCCGATCGCGGAAAACAGCTTTACGGGAATGGCTGTGGGTGCGGCCATGACGGGTCTTCGCCCGATCGTGGAAGGCATGAACATGGGCTTCTTGTTGCTGGCCTTTAACCAAATTTCCAACAACGCTGGGATGCTGCGCTACACCTCTGGCGGTAATTTCACGATTCCGATGGTGATCCGGGGCCCCGGCGGGGTGGGTCGCCAGTTGGGGGCAGAACATTCCCAGCGCCTAGAGGCCTATTTCCAGGCGGTTCCGGGGTTGAAGATTGTGGCTTGCTCCACGCCCTACAACGCTAAGGGTCTGTTGAAGTCGGCAATTCGTGACAATAACCCGGTGCTGTTCTTTGAGCATGTGCTGCTCTACAACCTGAAGGAAGATCTGCCGGACGAAGAATATCTGTTGCCGCTGGACAAGGCGGAAATGGTGCGATCGGGCGAAGACATCACGATCGTCACCTACTCCCGGATGCGCCACCACGTGATGCAGGCGGTGAAAACCCTGGAGAAGGAAGGGATCGATCCGGAAGTGATTGACCTGATTTCCCTGAAGCCGTTGGATATGGCCACGATCTCCGCTTCGGTGCGCAAGACCCATCGGGTGCTGATTGTGGAGGAATGCATGAAGACGGGCGGCATTGCAGCAGAATTGACGGCCCAAATCATTGAACAATGCTTTGATGATTTGGATGCGCCGCCGGTACGGTTGTCTTCGCAAGATATTCCCACGCCCTATAACGGGATGCTGGAGAATCTGACGATCGTGCAGCCGGCCCAAATTGTGGAAGCCACGAAGAAACTGTTGGACAACCGCATTTAGTAGGAACGCTACGCCGAATAGCACTGGTCGCGCGACGGTTATTCGGGTTACTCACGACCGGTTCTTGGGGTGGGTTAACCCGAGGGTGCTATCGGTGTAACGAGATCGTTGGGGGCGAGGTGTTGAGGGCTGGTCGTTCAATCGCCCAAAACCCTGATGCCACCGTAGCGGTCTTGTGGACTACATGTTGGGGGTATTAAACACCCCATCCCAATATTCCGGGGGCGGGCAATCCAGATACTGGGTTGCCCGTTCTATATGGAGTTTCACGGAATGATCATGGGGCCGCAGTTGTTGGGCAGCGGCAAAATGCACCATGGCTTTGTGGAAATGGAAGCGGTTAAAGGCTTCTTTGCCCAGTTCGTACTGCTCCAGGAAGGTTTCATCTTCAAAGGATAGGGGACGGGCGCGATCGCCAATCAGTTCAAAGATGCGAATTGGTTTGGTGCGGCCTTTCACCCGTACCCGATCGAGTTCGCGCACCCAGAGCCGATCGGCACAGCGCTCGTAGGTGGCTTCGCTGAGGATGATGTCACAGCCATATTCTTTGGTCAGCCCTTCCAGGCGGGAGCTGACGTTTACGGCATCCCCGATCGCGGTGTAGTCCATGCGCCGTCGGGAACCGATGTTGCCCACAATCACTTCGCCGGAGCTGATGCCGATGCCAACCCGAAGGGGCGGTCGATCGGTAGCCACCAAGGCTCGGTTAAACACTTTCAGGCGATCGCGCATATCCAAAGCTGTCAGTACCGCTAGCCAGGCGTGATCCTCTTCGAGGGGCAACGGCGCACCAAAGACCGCCATCAGCGCATCGCCAATGAACTTATCGAGCGTTCCCTTGCGATCGAAAATGGCCTCCACCATGGTTTCAAAATATTGATTCAGCAGGGCCACCACCTCCGTGGCATCCAGAGCCTCAGCCAAGCTGGTGTAGCCCCGAATATCGCAAAACAGGATCGTCACATCCTTGCGCTCACCGGTCAGCATGTCTGCCCCCAGTTCCACGGCCCGTTCGGCCACTTCAGGGGTCATGTAGCGAGACATGGTGGCTTTGAGTCGTTGTTCGCGGCTGATGTCTTCTAACACCACCAAACCGCCTCGCACTTTGCCATCCAAATCCGTCAGGGGATTCACGGCTAGGTTGACGTTGCGATCGAACAGTTGCATATCATCGGGATTCAGATACTCCAGCGGGCGGGCCGGATCGTTCCACAGCCGCACTTGATTGTTGCCCTGGGGCACAACCCAAACGGTTCCCTCTTGGGGGCTGAAGTAGCGCCCGACCCGCAGGGCCTGCTCAGGAACCCGATGGCGTGCGCCAGTGCTGAGGCTGTCTTTCAAGCGTGTTTCCAAGGACTCGATCGGGATAATTTCCCACACGGGCCGTTTCAGGAGTTGCTGTTCCCAAATGGTTTGGATGCTGCGGCGGCCCGCCATCCCATCCCGCCGCACCGGACAACCCAGCAGTTCCAAGGCGGCTTCGTTGATCGTCACCACTCGCCCTTGCAGGTCGGTGGAAATCACGCCATTGGATAGGCTGCGCAGGATGTCTTTTTGGTACTGCTGTTCCGTGAGTACGCTGTCAAAGAGACGGGCGTTTTCCAGGGCAATACCGGCCTGGGTGTTAAAGGCCCGCATGAAGGCTTCATCGGAAGCGGTGAAGTTGCCCTGTTTGCGGTTGAGCAGTTGACTCACGCCAATTAGTTGCCCCGAGGGGTCAAAGATCGGCAAGCAGAGGGCATTGCGAGTGTTCAGGCCATGGGGGCGATCGAGCAGGGCATCAAAATCCTCGTGGGAAGGGGCATAGCTCAGGTTCAGGGGCTGTCCCTTGCGAACCACATGGCCCACCAAACCCCGATCGCTCGACACCTCCAACGATCGCCCGTCTTCAAAGGTGGTGCGCAGCCGGCCCGTGTCCCGATCGAGCCGGTACAGCGTGCCATATTCCGCCTGCATAAAGTCGCGGGCTTCCGCCATCACCGCCTGCAAAACCCGATCCAGTTCCAGGCCCGTTTGGGCAAATAGGGTAGTGACCTTCAGCAGCGCCGCCACCCCACGTTGATTGCGGGCCGCCTGATAAAAAGATTGGCAACTTTCCAGAATGATCCCGATCGATTCCGCAAATTCTCGAAAGCGGGCCTCATCTTCGCGGTCAAAGGCCGGCGCGGTGGTTTTGTTCAGCAGTTGCACCACGGCCACCACGGCCCCATCGGTGCTGCGGATGGGCATACAAAGCAAGGCCTCTGTGGGGCGATCGCCCAGGCCATCAAAGGCCAGCTCAAACCCCGCCGCCTGCTGCACGTTGGCCATGTTCACCACTTCACCCGTGGCAGCCGATCGGCCCGTAATGCCCACATTCAGCGGAATCCGAATTTCATCGGACTCAGGCACTTGATCGCCATTGGGCCGGGCCCACAGTTCCGCGCGATCGGGATCCAACAAAAAAATGGTGGTACGTTCCGCCTGCAAAATCAGCCCAATTTTGAGGGTCAAGGCATCGAGAATTTGCTCCAAGATGCTTTCGAGCGCCGCATTATTGACCAAATCAAAGGCGCGCAAAAACTGCTGAAACTCCGCTGTGATGAAGTCCAGGAGGCAAACAAATTCCGCAACCGGAAGATCCTGAACCCGTTGGGTGAGCAAGCCCACCCGATCGGGTCGCGTTAACGATGCCAAAAAACTGCCAGTGCCAGCAAAAGTCATGACGATGGCGCAACCCAAAGGAGCAGAGGCGCAAACACAAAACGGAACCAATCAAATCAAGAATTCAGCCTAACCGCAAAGGGCCAGCTCCCCACCCAACGCCCCTTTGCAACCCACTTTATTGTTAGACCGAGGAGGAATAATTCGCCACCGATGGGTTGAAATTGCCCCACCGCCGGTTTTCCGTCAGTCAAAGCAATTCAGTCAAAGCAATTTAGTTAATTTAGCTAATTCGGTGAATTCAGCCAATCAAGCGCAAGGGATCCAACCCTAGCGCAACCGTAACGGAGCTTTGATCGTGCTTGGGGGCATCCACCCAACCGGTCTTTTCCCATGGGAGAGATTGATTGGTTATACAAACATTTGCGATCGTACCCCGGAGAGTTCTCTCTAGTCCCTGAGGTTTCACCCTCTAGGGGCTTGGCCAAGGGATGGTTTTCTGCTGGGCGATCGCATCTGTTAGGGCCTGGGCCCCGTAGCGATTGAGGTGGCTTGGATCCGAAAATCGATCATACTTATTCACCCAAAGCCGCGAAAGATTGAGGTACAACAACGGCTGTGAGTTCATGAATTGGTGAAACTTTTGCTCATAGGCCGATCGGGGTGGATCTAAATAATCATCCGTCAAGGGCACATTCACAAAAGCTACCTTTACTCCTCGCTGTTGGGCATATTGCAGAATTCCCGCTAGCGCATCAAACTGCTCGCCCCCCAAGGAAAAACTACGGTAATCGCTATCAAAATCCCCCGGAACCCGTGGGTAGGTTTGATAGTACGTAGCAGGATCAAACTTGACAGACAGGGGTAAGAAGCCGTGTAAATCCACTACCCCATCACGCCCTGCACCGGCCGTGGCTGCCACTTTCCCCAAGTGGGCCCGGGCCCCCTGCACCAAATCGGGCAGGGCAGGACTGAGACCCCGACGGAGGGTCTCGCGAGCACCCAATAACGCAAATAGATCCCACCCTTGCCACCGATCGCGCAGGGTGGCCTTGAGACTATCACGGCGGCTATGCACCTGGGATAGTCCCGTGGTGCGCTCCTGCAACCAAGCTTCCACATCTTCGGGGGTGGGGATGGTTTCGACGGTGGAGCCTAACCAAGATTGACGCAGCAGGGCCGGAGCTTCGCGGGTGCTGGTGAGGCTACCGGGGCGATCGGGCGGTTCCGGTGGTGGCGCTGTGGCCCCGCTCGGAGCACTGACCAGCGGGCTGACAGGGCGCGGAAATTTTCCCTGCTGAAGGGCCCGGTAAGCGGGTGAGGCGGCCATGGCTTGGTAGGTGGCATCGGCCCGCCCACTGTTAAAGGCGCGAGTGCCATCGGCCCAGAGAATGAGCTTGGGCAATTGCTCCGGCGGCAAAATTCCCTGCACGATCGCCTGCACCACCTTGGCCGTGGCCCCATTGATCCCAAAGTTAAAGATTTTGAGCTTGGGATGGCCATGACGAGCCAACTGATCGCGCAGGCGGGCGGGATCGATGCCGCGCAGGGCCCGGGAACTGCCCACCACCAAGACATCGGGCACACCTTCCCGCAGCACAAACTGCTGATAGAGCAGAAGTTGCCGATCAAACTGGGGGCTATTGAAACTGGGAAACTGGGGCGGTTCCGGGAGCACCTCCGCCGCTTCGGCCGGGCCGCTGGAAAGATTCAGCAGGGCCGAGGCGGAACGGCGGGCTTGGGCGGCCGAAGACAGGGCCCATTCGGGCCGGGCTGCGATCCAATCCAATCCCACAACGAGGCTGCACCCGATCGCCCCGGCGCTGAGGAGAGGGAGCCATGGGGCCGGTTCCGGGCGATCGGAATACCAAACCCGAGTGCGGGTATTGGCATGGGCGGTGGCTGACTCGGCCGGTTCCGCGTCCGTGGTCCAAATGCCCGTGGCCGTGAGGGTCGATCGCGCTTCCAACCAAGCCCGTTCCCGAAACTGAGACCAAGACCAGCCCGATCGCCCCGCACCGGGCAACGACAGGGGTTGCAACGATCCCCGCTCAATGGGCTGATCCAGCTCTGGATCGAACGCTGGGGAATCCGCTGGGGAACGGGCCCGATCGGAGCCTTGGGGGGAATGGGATTCGGTGGCGGAGGCTTCGGCCGCCCGGGCCACGGCTGCCTCCGCGCCCACAAAATCCGGAACCGCATCATGGGAGCTGAGACGACCAGAGCGGGCGGTGAAATCTTCGGCAAATTGCCATTGGGGCTGTTTGCTGCCGGCGGCCCGGCCATAGATCCGCACCCCAGATAGGCCCGGCACTTGCAGATCATGGATCAGCTTGGCCACGGCGGTCGTTACGGCGGCCTGCTCGGGGCAACGGGGCCCATCCAACATCACATGCAGCAAATCGCCCCGCCGACAGAGCTGCACCCGCAGCCCTCCGGAAGCCATCCATTGATCCAAATGCGGATTAATCAACCGCTCCAGCAAGAACACCTGGGCCGCATGATCATCACTTTGGGCCAGGGTGAGGGTGGACTCGGCCAAGTCCGATCGGCTGGCCGCTGGCAAATCCATCCATTCCACCCAATGGGGCGTGGCCTCCGGGCGATCGGGACAGCCATAGAGCACCAAGGAATGGATGCCCTGCGGGGCGATCGCCCGCACCAGGGTGGAAACGGTGCTAATCACCTCCAAGGGCGTGGCCAGGGCCGATTCCTGAAGTTTCGCGAACACATGGAGCGTGGATTCTTCCAACACCGCCGAAACAGATTGGGCCAAACGACTGCCCAAGGTGCGATCGAGCAAGTGCGAGAGGGCCTGCACATCCCCCCAACGGGCCCAATCAAACAACATTTGGCGAGGAGCCGTCAGGTTCACCCGCAAAATCCAATTCGGTTCCGGTTCCGCAACGGCCTGGCCCAACACATAGCCATCCCGGAAGCCGTCTAGGTTCAGTTCCCGCAAGGCCAGGGCCATGGCCGGCCCCTGGGCAACCCAATCCACCGGTTCCGCCACTTGGCAAATGGCCCAAAGGCGATGGCCCGTAGCCCCGTTCGGCTCTCCCTGAATCACCCGGGGGCTGGGGGTGATTTTGACCGTCACCTTGGCTTGAATGCCCGATCGCTTCAGGGTTTCACCCACCTGCTGGGCGGCCCGCTGGGCCAAACCGGCCCAAGCGGCCTGGATGGGCGGCGCGTCGGGTGTTGAGGTCGCTGGCAGCGGCAGGGCCGCAAATTCCTCCGAAGCATCCGCCGCCTGCATCACATCGGCAACCGTCGGCATTGGGGTTGCGGTGGGAGCGGTGGCCATCATGGAAGGCTCCAGCACCACGTAGCGCGTCCAGGCCGGCTTGGTTTGGCCCAGTTGCCGACCATAGAGCAACACCAGCCGGGGCAAGGTTTCCCAAGACAACTGATGCAGGGGCGATCGGGTCAAGCCTTGGCGAAACCGGGCTTCCAAAACTGCCGCATCGGGACAGGTCAACCCTTCGCAAAGCACGTGCAAATGGGTTCCCGCTAGGCGCACTTGCACTTGCAGGCCTGGCCAGTTCAAAACCCGCATCACCCAACTATCGAGGGCCTCCGGTGCAAGATTTAACGGTGGCGAGTCCACGGGTCCCATTACATCTCCCATACTTGTCGCAAAGGCTAGCATACGAGTGCCGTTTGCCCATAGCGAATCCGGAAGCCTTGAATTAACAGAATATCCCCGAAACGGGCATCAACGGCTACGCTGTCTAGACTTACGCTGTCTAGACTATTGAAAAGCGAAATGCAGGGTTTTGTTGTCCAAGGTCGATCGCCTGATTGATGACCGATGGCTCGCCTGAATCGTCTGAGCGATCGCCGATTGACCAGCCACTTGAATAGCCCAAATAGCGCCTAGCTGCTCTGAATCCTCGGGAATGATCGTGATCATCTTGCGAGGCTCGATCGAGATTGGGCCGGCGTTGAAGGCGATTGTGCTGAAACCATCAAACCAGAACCGTTCAACCTCCCTTTGTCCGTTCCATCTAGACCCCAAAAAGCCGTCAGTTCGCAAAATAATGTGGTATCGATTGATTGTTGTTGTTAGACCGCGAGGGTGGCAGTTGTGCTGATCCCCCTAGACTATTACCGAATCTTGGGCTTGCCGATCCAAGCCACCACCCCGCAACTGCAACAGGCCTATCGCCAGCGGAGTGACCAACTGCCGCGCCCGGAATATTCCCAGGCCGCCATTACCCTGCGGCAGCAGTTGATCGATGAGGCCTATCGGCAACTGAGTCAGGCCGCCAGTCGGCAGGCCTATGATGAAACCTTTTTGGCCGGTGGGGGTGGTTCGGCTCCGCCGCTGCTGGATGCTCAAGGCCGTCGCCGGGCGAAGCCGCCGGCCGATCGCGCCGAAACCCCCATGCTGGATCTTGATGAGCGCCAGTTTGTGGGGGCACTGCTGCTGCTTCAGGAGCTGGGGGAATATGAACTGGTGCTGGAGCTGGGCTATCCCCACCTGAGCAATCCGGGCACGATCGAGGCGGGCCGATTTGGCGAACCGCAATTGGCCTTAGCAGACATTCTGCTGACCGTGGTGCTGGCCTACCTAGAACTGGGCCGCGAACAGTGGCACCAAGGCCAGGCGGAACCGGCCGCCACCTCCCTCAAGATTGCCCAAGAGTTGCTGTTGCACCATGGGCTGTTTGCCAGCTTGCGGGGCGAAATTCAGGCGGATTTGTACAAACTGCGGCCCTATCGCATTTTGGAGCTGTTGGCCCATCCGGACGAGAACAGCGTGCAACATCGCCAGGGCTTGCAGTTGTTGCGCAGCATGTTGAAAGAACGCGAAGGCATTGATGGTCAAGGGGATGACCGATCGGGCTTGGGCGTTGAGGACTTTCTGCGTTTTGTGCAACAACTGCGGGTGTATTTGACCACGGAAGAACAGCTCGCCCTGTTTGAAGCGGAGGCCAAGCGCCCCTCAGCGGTGGCCACCTTCCTGACGGCCTATGCGGCGATCGCCCGGGGATTTGGGCAACGACAGCCGGCCTTTGTGCGGCAAGCGAGCTTGCTGTTGCGTCGGTTGGGCAATCGTCAGGACGTGTTCTTGGAGCAGGCGGTTTGTGCATTGCTGTTGGGACGACCCGAAGAAGCCACGCGCTACTTGAGCCAAAGCCAAGAACAGGAAGCGATCGCCCTGATTCGTCAGCAGTCGGCCGGTGCGCCGGATTTGTTGCCGGGCCTCTGTGCCTATACGGAACATTGGTTACGCCATGAGGTGTTTCCCCATTTCCGGGATTTGGTGCAAGGGGGTGTTTCCCTCAAGGAATATTTCGCGGATGCTTCGGTGCAAAGCTATCTGGAAGCCTTGCCGGAAGGGGAGCCACCGGAGAATGAATGGACAGTGGTTCCCGATCGCGCTTCCGTGAAAGCGGCCACACCGATGACAGCAAACCGGGGATCGAACCGCACCTTGGCGGCCCTGGCCGAATTGGGCGATCGCCGGTCGATCGACATGCCCCAGTTTCCCTGGCAACGCCCTACCCCTGTGCCATCGGCCGCCAACCCGATCGAACCCACTGCCAGCACCATTCGACCGCTGCCCTTGCCGGAACAGTTGGGAACCCAAGCCACCCAGCATGATCCAACGGCCCAGGACTCCGGCGCGGTTGCCCGGGCCTTTTCGGACTTTGCGGCTCCGGGTTCCGTGCCGCCACCCAACAACGTGATTCCCCTCAGCCGGGCCACGGGAGCCAGCACAGGAACCAGCAACATGGGCAGCAGCGGGCGATCGACCGTGGGAGCCGCGCCTCCGTTACCCCCTGGTGGGGCCGATCGCCCCAGTCGCAGCCGTCAGCGTTCCGATCGCCCCGCCCGGACTCGGGGTGGAGGCGGCGATCGACTCCCGATCGCGATCGGGGTTGGGATTATGGTGATTGGTCTTGGTTCGTTCCTCATTTGGCGCGTGTTCCAAGCTTTGGGCGAAACCTTCCAAGGGGGGCCCAACCTGGAGGGAGAACAACCGATCGTCCAGCTCGATCGGCCCGTGATTGAAATTCCGCCGCCGCCCGCAGTTCCCAACCCGGAAACCGCCCTCACGGCCCCTGGCCTCAACCCGGAAACCGCCCAGCAACTGGTGCAAACCTGGCTGAGCGCCAAGGCCGCCGCCATGGGCCGCGAGCACCAGGGAGAACGCCTCACGGAAATTTTGGCAGACCCAATGTTGCGCACCTGGCGGGCCCGATCGCGCGATGCCCTCAACCAAAAACTGCACTGGGAATACGAACATCAGGTGAAGCTGGAGGATGTGAAAGCCACGCCAGACCAGCCCGATCGCGGTCAAATTACCGCTGAGGTGCGGGAAGTGGCCAAACTGTTCAAAAATGGCAAGCCCGATCGCGCCGGTTCCTACAACGAAGTGCTGCGAGTGCGCTACGAAGCCCAACGCAAGGACGGGCGCTGGTATCTACGTGATGTTAAAGTGATCCGATGATTGGGTTAACCCATGGTTAAACGCCAGCTTGCTGAGCGGGTCGATCGGCCTTGGGCCCTAAACCCAAATCACCGTCCCTGCACCGGGCTGGCCTACGGCGATCGCGCAGTCCCGTATGGCCGAAGTACTGCTACATGCCTACACACCACTGTTGATTTGGACAGGGTTGGGACTTTTGTTGGGGCCCTGGTTACCCCGTTCTTGGCCGCGACTGGTCGGGCGATCGCTCTATTGGGTCGGCGTGCCCCTCGAAGTCTTTTCCCTCGCCCGCCACACCAACTTTTCAGGCCAAATGGGTCTGGCTCCGGCCGGTGCGGCTCTCGCGGTGGTGTTGGGAGCCTTGCTGAGCCTGGCTTCGCTGCATTACCTGATGAGGCGCGATCTGCGCGTTGACATGCCGCCCGATCGCCCGACGGGGGGCCTTTGGGGGCGGCATGGCTCTGGGAAATTCGCAACGGCGATCGCCCTCAGCACCTCGCCCGCCCTGGCCCCGATGGTGACGAATTTGGAGACAAATTTCGGGGCAGATTGTGGGGTAGACCTCGCGATCGATCCGATCGATCCGGCCAAGGCTCCGGAAACAGCCCCTTGGTGGACAGAACCCGCCGCCCGAGGGAGCTATATCCTCTCCGCCATGCTGGGGAACACGGGTTTTGTGGGTTTGGCGATCGCCCCTTTGTTTTTGGATGCCAGCTCAGCGGGATTTCCAGCGTTTTACGCAGTGTCCCAAAACGTGATGGGAACCTATGGACTCGGGGTGTGGGTGGCCAGCACCTTTGGTTCCACAGGGGCCGATCGCAGCCTTTGGGGCCAAGTCAAAACCATGGCCGCCGTGCCCTCTCTTTGGGGATTTGGGTTTGGGGTGGCCAGCCAACCGATCGCCCTGCCCTCCTGGATCGAAGCCCTGTCCCATGGCTCCGTGGGGCTGGTGATTCCCACGGCGTTTGTGTTGATGGGTATTCGGCTCAGTCAACTGAAAGGGTGGGACTGTTTGCGGGTGGCGGCCGTGCCGGCCCTGCTCAAAACCATCGCCGTGCCGGCCCTGTTGGGACTGGGGGCGATCGTGGTTGGGATTGATCCGCAATTACGCTTGGGGCTGGTGTTGATGTCTGGAATGCCCACGGCCTTTGCTTGCCTGATTTTGGCGGAAGAATACGACCTCGATCGCTCCATGATTGCCACCAGCATCGCCCTCACCACCGTGCTGGTTTTGCTGGCCATCCCGATGTGGCTCAAATTGTTCGGTTAATGACCATAGGGGGAAAAATTCAGCATTGACATAAATCGCTTCCGATCACTTCAGGATTGGAGAGCGCAGGTGCAACAAGATTCGATCGGGATCAGGCCGCTCCCAAGGCCGCGCTAAAATGGCGAGCGATTTTGCAAGCCTCGGTTCATCCACCGCAAGCCTGCCTACCCCCTTCCGGATTGGGTCAAATTTGGTGTTAGGAACGCATTATGCACACTCGATCTACTCTGCCTTGGGCTTGGCAATTGGTGCAACGACGCACCCGTCGAGGATTGGCCTTGGGCCTGGCGATGGCCGCCTCCTGGGCAAGCGCTGGGCCGCTGCCGGTTTTGGCCAATCCTGTTCCGTCAACCATCGCTGCTGAGGGCCATGGGTTGAACGACTCGATCGGGCGGGCCCCGGAAGCCGCCTCACCCGCTCCAACGGTGGTTCCCGCCAACATCCCCACCGACTCAGCCAACCCGAACGCAACTCCCGGCTCAACTCCGGCTCAACCCCCAGCCCAAGCCCCCAATTTGTCCCCCAGCCCCACAGCAGCGCCAGCGGAACTGCCCGTGAAACTGGTGTTGCGACTGCGGGAACGGCGGGTTTATGTCTATCGGGGCGATCGGGTAGAAGTCAGCTACCCGGTGGCGATCGGGAAACCTTCCACCCCCACCCCCACCGGCACTTATCGCGTGTTCCAAATGGTGAAAAATCCCATCTGGCGCAATCCCTGGACAGGCCAGGTCACCAACCCCGGCCCCAACAGCGCCCTGGGGTTACGCTGGATTGGGTTTATGGAGCGCTCCAACGGCATCATTGGGTTTCATGGCACGCCCACGGTTAACTCGATCGGGCGGGCCGCCTCCAATGGCTGTGTGCGGATGCGCAACGAGCATGTTGTAGAACTATTTGAAAAAGTGCAAATGGGAACCACCGTTGTGGTTGAACCCTAGGCCCCTCTGCCTTGAATCCACACCCAACCTATGCAGTTCCAGCAACCGCCGCATTTTGGGGACTCTTCTCGCCCCTTGACCCTTCTGGCGATCCTGGGTCTGGGCTTACTGTCCGGGGGCCCGGCCTGGGCAGAGGGGCCCCAACCGCTTCCCAATCCGCAACCCCGCCCCGTCCAGGCCGTTAACCCAGCCGCCAATGAGTCGCCCCTGGAGCGGCCAGGCCTGTGGCCCCCGATCGTACAAACGGCCCAACCGCCGTTGCCCGGTTTGGGCCAATATCAAGCCCATGTCCCAGTCGTTTCCAGTGCCCTGGTGTTACGGCTTGGGGAGCGGCGGGTTTATCTCTATCGCGGTACGGTGATGGTGCGCAGCTATCCCGTGGCGATCGGGCGGGATGGTTGGGAAACACCCACGGGCCATTTTCAGGTCATTCAAAAAACAGTGGATCCCGTTTGGCAGCATCCCTTCAACGGCACGATCATCCCGGCGGGAAAAGATAATCCCTTGGGGGTTCGTTGGATTGGGTTTTGGACCAATGGTGACAACTCGATCGGCTTCCATGGCACACCTAATCCGGAGCTGATCGGTCAAGCGGTTTCCCACGGTTGTGTGCGGATGCGCAATGAGGACATTGTGGATTTATTCGATCGGGTTACAGAAGGGATGCCCGTGCGGGTGGAGCCATGACGCAACGGACTAAAGCCGGACTGGCACGGGACTGAATCGGAGGTGGGCCAGTGAGCCGGCCCACCTGGGCCTATCCCCGATCGCCCTCCCGGGAACTGGTAATCTAAACAGGCTGGGTACAGGCGATCGGCCGCTCCGTGATTTTGCGGCGCTTGCCTGCAACCACGGTTGAGCGGCTCCTGTTGGGCCCGTTGCCAACGGCCCTGCTCCTTCCGCAACTCACAGCAACCTCGTCTCGTTGAATTTGCCCCATTCACTAGCCAACCATGTCTAAACTCGACAAGCCCTTTGACACGTCGGATTTGATGTATCGTGCTGCCTCGCTGATTTCCGAATCGTCCAATCGCTACAAAATCACGGTGCAGGTGGCCAACCGGGCGAAGCGTCGCCGCTACGAAGAATTTGACACAGGCGAAGAATCTGCCATGAAGCCGGTGATTCGCGCCATCATTGAAATGTCCGATGAGCTGACCCAGCCGGACATCATTGTTTCTTAGTTTGTTTTGTTTCTTAGTTTGTTTCTCAGTTTCGTCAGTCTCCTAATGACGCTTCTGAACGTTGGTTCTGTTCTGAACGTTATTTTTGAGCGTTAATTGGGGGTTCGGCCCGCCCGTCCGGAGCGCGGTCATCTCGACCGCCCGGATCAACCAAGATTCAGAATCCATGAAGCGAGCACGGCAGTTTATGACTCTGTTGAGCGGAAACGGGCGGCGATCGGGGCGTTGGCCTGGTCTGTGGGGCGTTTGGGTGGCCTTGGGCTTGGCGATCGCCCTGATGCTTCGGGGCCCCGCGATCGCCCAACTGCCTCCTTCCACCAATGATGTTTGGCGGCAGGTTTATCAAGTGCTGCCGGATATTCCCCGGGAAGATCACTACATCAACCGCGAGTCCCGAGAGGTCGATCGCGGCAGCAGTTTATTAGCCCGCATGATTCGCTACCACGTTTACCAAGTGGGGCGATCGCCCTTTTCGCGATTGGATTGGAAACTGACCCTCGCGGACTATTTGGGCCTGCATCAATACATTCCCGAAACCAGCTATCCCGGCAATGAACGCCTCACGGAAAATCCCTTGGATGGGGACCAGGCGGCCGTTCGACGCTTGAACCGGGCCCAGCGCGATCGGTTGGTGAACACCCTGGTGATTTTGTTTGACCCCAACGGCAATCGGGGTGAGCTGCCCACCGCTACCCCCGGCCCCACCAATACCCCGCGTCCCACTCCGGTGCAACCTCGACCCGGTAGCGGTGCGGATTTGTTGCGCCTGTAATTTGTCCCCATTGAATTGGTCCCCATTGACCATGGCCGACAATGATTACGAATTCGGCAGTTTCTTTAGCCTGTTTGCTGCCGATGGATTACCGGATACTCGCTTGATTCGCGATCCGCTGTCGCCCGATGATGGAACCCGACCGCGTTTTTTTGATCTGAGTGCCAATGGGCAACAGGGCGATCGGGTGCGGATTCCGTCCCTGCTGACGGCCTATCCAGGGGGTGTGCGGGCCCTGAATGGCGATGATTTGGTGCAGGGCAGCGAGGCCGCGGACATCATCTATGGCAACGGGGGCGGCGACTATCTGGAAGGCAACGGCGGGGCCGATCGCCTGATCGGTGGGCGAGGGATGGATTACCTCAGCGGCGGGGCCGGCAACGACACCCTATTTGGCAATTTACAAGCCGACTATCTCTATGGCGGTGAAGGGGATGATCTGCTGCTGGGTGGTCAGGGGGCCGACATCCTGACCGGTGAGGCCGGCAACGATACCCTCGCGGGAGACTTGGGGCGGGATCGGCTCTGGGGAGGTCGCGGCGCGGATACCTTCATCCTCCGGCCGGGCGATGCCCCGGCCAACAGCGCGATCGGGAGTGAGCAACCCCGTACCACCGACCCAATTTTCAACGTGGATGAGCTGGTGGTGGATATCATCCTGGACTACAACGCAGCCGAGGGCGATCGCATCCAGTTGGCGGATGGTGTGTTGCCGGCTAATGTGCGCCTCAGCCAGCGCTACTTGGTGATTGGCGATTCGCGCGACCATGCGCCTGAGGGGCCGTTTCCGCCAGGATCGATGATTCGGACGGCGGATTTTCGGGTGGAGGCGATCGCGGCCACGCTGATTACGGATAGCAGCACTGGCCTGGCTCTGGGGCTAGTGCGCGGTGCCAGTCCCGATCAGATCAGGATTGTGGGTCTGAATGCCGGAGGGTGACCACCTAGGCTTGAATCGCTCTGGCCCTTGCTCAGGGGTTTTGGGGATCCAATTCCTGGGGATCAAGGCGTTCGGCGGCGTAGTTTAGGGTGCGATCGATGGTGTCGATCAGGGCGCGGTTGGTGGCCGGAGCCGATCGCTCCTGGGGCGATCGAACAATGGTTAACCGCGGCCGGGGCGGTCGCACACGCCTTTGCCAATTCGTCATCCAAGCTTCCAAGGTGCGGGGGGTGCTGGCTGGACAGAAAAAGAACCCTTGCACTTGCCGACAGCCCAACCCCTGCAAGGTGCTGATGCTGGAGATGGTTTCGGCTCCTTCGGCGGTAACGGTTAACTCTAACTGCTCGGCCAGGTTCAAAATGGCAGCCACGATCGCCCGAGGTCGTTCTTGGCGATCGAGGTTGTGGATAAATGACTGATCAATTTTCAGCCCCGACAGTGGCAATTGGTGCAAATAGCTGAGGGACGAGTAGCCCGTGCCAAAGTCATCAATCACCCAGCGCACCCCCAGGATCGCCAGACGATCGAGCGTGGCCCGCAACTCCGGGGAGAGGTGCATCAACAGGCTTTCCGTAATTTCCAAAGCCAGGAGATTGGGGGGCAGCCCCGTTTCTTGCAAAATGGCCTCCACTTGCCCCACAAAGTCCGCCCCCGTCAGTTGACGAATGGAGCAGTTGACGGAAATGGGCAACTCTTGACACCAGGGATAGGCCGATCGCCAATGCTGTAGTTGCTGGCAGGCTTCCCGCAGGGCCCACAGCCCCAACTCTACAATGATGCCGGTTTCTTCCGCGATCGGGATGAACTCCGTGGGGGCGATCGACCCACGTTGGGGATGGTGCCAGCGCATCAGGGCCTCAAATCCCTGGATCGCTTGGGTCTCCAACGCCACCACCGGTTGATAGTGCAGCACCAGTTCTCGTCGAGGCAGCGCCCACTGCAAATCCGAAGCCATCTGGAACCGACTGAGCACCTGGGCATGCATTTCCCGCCGGAAGACGACGCAAGTGCCTTTGCCCCGCTGTTTAGCCGCATAAAGGGCAATTTCTGCCTGACGCAGCAGGGTTTCCGCATCCAACTGAGGATTTACCCAGGTGATGCCGATGCTGACGCGCGCAAAAATTTCCAAACTCCCCAGGTCAAAGGGTTGGGCAATGAGGGTTTGCAGTTGAATGGCGCGATCGATTCCTTGGTCATAGCTGGCTAATCCTTCCAAAAACAGCGTAAATTCATCGCCCCCAAACCGAGCCAGCACCTCATTAGGTTGCAAATGGGCTTGCAGCCGCTGGGCCAATAGGGTCAGCAACTGATCGCCCACCCAATGGCCCAAAGAATCGTTCACCAGCTTGAAATCATCCAAGTCCAAATGCAGAATGGCGCTATAGTGACCGGGCCCGGCATCAATTAACCCTGGCCAGGGCTGAGGGTTGAGGCCGGTTGCCAAGGGCGGTTCCCCCGGTGGGCCCATGGGGTGAGTCATGTTTTGGGCCATGTTTTGCGCCATTTGCTGTTCTATTTGCTGCTCCATTTGCTCTAGGCGATGGTCAATGGCTTGCAGCAGGGTGTGGCGATTGGGCAAATCCGTAAGCGGATCGTGGGCGGCTTGGTGGGCCAGGGTTTGAAAAGATTGGGCGAGCTGCTCCGTCATGGCGTTGAAGGTGCTCGCCAGGCGATCGATTTCGGCAATGGGCGATCGGGGTGCGCGATCGAGCCAGTTCCCTTTGGCCAAACCCTCCGCCGCCAAGACCAGGTGCTGAAGCGGCCGAGTCAGCCATTGGGTCAGCCATCCCCCCACCGCCGCTACCACCAGCAACATCACCAAACAAGCCACCACGGTTGTTTGTAACTGAGCGGCGATCGGGGCGTAAAAATCACTTTCCGGCACCACAATCACCACCCACCATCGCAGGCCGATCGCGTTTTGGAACCGAGTGGCCTGGCCCAAATAGGCGCGATGGTTCACGGTCAGGGTAAAGGATTGGGGATTGGCAGCGGCGGGGGGTTGAACTCCGGCGGGCGGGCCTGCGGAATTCGTTGGGGCGGTGATGATCCGATCGGCTGCTAGATGTTGGGCCGTGGCTCGAATCACCGGATGCAGGGATTGATTGGCCTTAATGCGGCTGGGTTGGGGTTGGTTGGGCCAAACTAACGGCGTGTCGGTGGAGGTGGCGATGAGCTGCCCATCGGTTTCCATCACAAAAGCCAAGCCCGATCGCCCGATCGGCAGGTTTTTCAGAAACCGGCTCACCGCCGACAGATACAGCCGCGACGTGACCACCCCAATGACTCGCCCATTGCGATCGCGCACGGGCTGGCTCACCGGCAGCGCCAAAATTTGCGGGTTGCTGTGGAGCTGAAAGACCGAATTCCAAACCAAACGCTCGGCTTTGAAGGTGTTGCTGTACCAACTCCGGCGGCGCGGGTCAAACACTTGGGCCACGGAGGTCAGCTTGCGGTTTTGGTCTAAATCAAACCCCAGCATTTTGCCGTCCGTGGCTCGCCCGGCCACCTGCAATTGGCGAGCGCTGCGATCGTCGGTGAACTGCACGGCGGCAAACTCCCCATCCTGGCCGCCATAGGCCACGTTGTCCACCGTGCCCTTGAAGATTTGGAAATATTCAATCAGGCGTTGTTCCCGATCGCTCGGATCCAAAAAATTCACCCGCCCCGTTTCCGAATCCTGGGCCATCAGTTGCACCACCTGGACTGGGGCTTGCAAACTGCCCTGCAAAAATTGCCCAATCCGCAGGCTGGTTTCCTGGCGCAGGCGGGTGCTGTTGGCGGTTAGCAGGTGGTTGGCATGTCGCCAGGCGAGCCAACTGGTTAGCCCAATCGCCCCCACCAACTGGATCGCCACGGGCATCACCAGCAGCCACCGCAGGGGAACCGATCGCGCGCGAAGTCCGAATGTTGAGATCGCCTTGGGGTTAATCAACCGTGATTAATTTGCTGTGGGTTACTGACATTTTTGCAAACAGGCGAGCCAACCCCGATCGTTCGGTGGTTGAATCAATTCTGCATTTCTGCATTGCTGCATTTTGAAGTTGCACTATTTGGCGCAGGAGTTGGCTGTCGGTTCTGCTGCTGGCCGATCGGGCACGTTTAAAGCGGCCTTGGGATAGGCAATTCGTTTGTGGTTAAACTGCTGCCAAACCGTAACGAACACTTCCGCAATTACCCGCAGGTCTTCCCGACTCAGACCCGAGCAAACGAGCTGATTGTCTTGCCAGCGGGCCCGCAACATTCGATTCACCAGTGCCAAGGCTTCCTCATAGGTGGCATTTTCCAGCGATCGCAGGGCCGCTTCGCAGGAGTCCGCCAACATGACAATTCCTGTTTCCCGCGATTGGGGAATGGGGCCCGGATACCGAAAATGGCTTTCCAGCACCGGACGCTGATCTAAATTGCAAGCTTGGTAGGGCGATCGCCCTTGGGGGGCTTTGTCCTGTTGGGTTGTTTCGAGGGTGGTTGTGGCGCGATCGGGCTGGTGGGCTGGATTTGCTTGACCTGCTCGATCGGCTTGGTCTAAGCGATCTACGCGATCGAATCGGCTCGATCGCTCCACAGAAGTTTGCTCTAACCCGAAATGGGCTGTCTTGGCCCGCTGCTCTCGCTGTTCCTGTTGTTGCTTGGCTTGGTAATAGAAATAGGCAATCAGCATCGTGCCTTGGTGTTCCGGAATAAAAGCTTGGATGGCCTTGGGCAACCGGGCCCGCCGCGCCATCACCAAGCCTTCGCTCACATGCTTGCGGACAATTTCCGTACTCAGCCAAGGATCGGCCAGCTGATCGTGCAGATTGGGGCCGCCCATTTGGTTTTCGATGAAGGCGCGGGGGTTATGGAGCTTGCCGATGTCGTGATAGAGCGTGCCGGCCCGCACCAGTTCCACATTGCAGCCGAGCGATCGAGCCGCCGCCTCCGCCAAACTCGCCACAAACAGGGTGTGCTGAAACGTGCCCGGCGCTTCCGCCGCCAGTTGCTTCAGCAAGGGGCGGTTGGGATTCGCCAACTCCGCCAGGCGAATCGGGGTGACCAAATCAAACAGATGTTCCAGGTAGGGACTGAGGCCAATGGCGATGATCACCCAAATCAGCCCCGCAAACCCGCATAGGGCCGCTGAACCAAGAACCGTCAGCCAAACAAATTCGGCCGCGGCGCTGTTGATTAGGTTCATGACCAGGTATAGCCCCCCTTGGGCGATCGCCACGCCCCCGCCCAACAGGGCCAAGTCTTCGCGCGATCGGGCCCGGCCGGCCCAGGCCGCAGCCACCAAGCCCCCCGCCGCCACGATCAAGGCATCAACCCAACTCACCTCCAAACCGGGGGGCAACAGCAGCGCCAACAGCCCCACCAAAGACATGCCCACCAGGGAGCCGTAAAAACTGCCACTGAGCAGGCCAATGGCAGACAAATTGGCCAGCATGGTGGGGCTGGCCCAAGGCCAGGTGGCTCCCATGCTGATCAACAGGGGGGTGCTGGTGGCCAGCAGCAGCAACAGGAAGCAGTCTCGCTGGCGCAGTCGGTGATAAACCCGGCGCTCAATTTGCCAAAAGGCCATGATCGCCCCCGAGACCAACAGGAACAGCCGCAGAATTGCCCCCCAGTTCACATTCCGAGAACTGAGACCATAGCGATCGAGCAGGGCAAATTGGCCCGCATCAATGCGTTCACCCTGACGAACAATGGTTTCGCCCGTGCGCCGCGACACGATCGAAAGGGGCACATCTTCCGCCGCCTGTTCAGCCAAGCGGCGGGTGCGGTCTGGATCTTCCGTGAGGGTGGGGCGATCGATCGTGCCCAGCAAAAGCTGTTGAGCCAGGGCCCGACCTTCCAGGGGAACCACCAACGCCACATGGAGTTGCACCGCCCGTTCAACGAGTTCCGGCGGTAAACCGGGCGCGAGGCCCTGCACCAACAGGTTTTCGAGGGCCACCAAGGTTTTAGCGCGGGTGGACTGCCATTGGGTGTCGGTCAGGGTGAACAGATCCACCGTGTAGTCCTGTTGCCCAAAGTCTTGCATCACGGCTTGGGCCATGGCATAGCGCTCGCGGGCCTTTTCAATGGCGCTGATCACTTGCCGCAGCGCCGTTTCACCGGACTGAATGCGGTAGGTTTTGAGGGCGACCACCAGGGGGTGTTCTGCTGAAATAGGCAGAACTTTGCCGGAGGCCAGGGAGGGCTTGAAGGGGTCAAACCCATCCGATCGCCCCGTGGGTCGGGGAGTGGGGTGGGGGGACGCTTGCCCCAGGGCCTGGAGCACCTGTTGCCAGTCCGCTTCATTGAGCGATCGCGCAATTTGTTGCAGGTCAGTGGACAGGTTTGCCGACGGCCAATAGGGAAACTGACCAGCTACCTGACGCAGTTCATCACTCCGTTCCAGCCGACGTTGCAACTCGGCCGCCAACTGTTGGGTGGCATCGGAGTCCATTTTCAGGGCGGGCACAATGCCGTTGCGGGCTGCCTCTCGACGGCTGCGCGTGGTGACTTGATCCACCACTTGGGCATCGTAGGGGGCAACGATATCCTGGGGGGCGATCGAACCAATGCCGTAGCGCGGTTGATTTAACCAAGGCTGGCTCATGGTGGCCGTCAGAATAACCGCTCCCAAAATCCCTAGCAGGATGGTTTGCACCCGCTGACGGATTGATCGGGCCCGCCGCACATAGGGTTGGCCCATGGTTTGGCAACAGAGACTATGGCAAGCGCCGCGAATCACCCCAACTCCTCCGTTGATCGTCACTCGTTGAACCAGTGAACTCAGCCGACGGTTCAGCCAGCAAAGTCGCTCGGGCCAAAGCTGCCCAAATCCGTGCCGGGTCGATGGGCTGGGGGGCAATGGCGGCAATGGCGGTACTGAACCAGGCGGGGAAACGCTGCAAGAATTGGGCCCCAAGGGCGATCGTCCGGGGGATGGATCGCGAAATGGCTCGGGCGATCGGCCGCCCACTGGCTCCACCGGATCCTCCGCATCTTCTAGGGAACCCTGGCGAGGTGGCGGTTCCTGCGCACTGGCTTCGGAGTCGGTGTGGGATGGGGCAGGCTGTTGCCCATCACGCCCCATCGAATTGGCGGGGGTCAACATCTGGGAGGCTCTCATTTTGCCCCTAACACCCTGCGCCGATTGCGCCAGTAGCCATTGCAATCCAAGTCACCATAATCAGTTCCACCCAATTGATTTGACCCAAAGAATGGGCTGAAAAATGCCATTCTGAAGAACCATCGGAGGTCATCCCAAAAGGGTCTCGTCTCCATGTTCATCTTGCAGGGACTCTGTCGGTACTTCAACCGGTTGGCTGAATTGGCCATGATCCCATGGGATTCATTCATCACTCTGGCCAACCGGTTGCTGGACAATTTCAACAGTCGTAGCGCTCTCGCAAAGATTGCGCAATGGGTTAACACCGGCCCCATGGCAGGATGGGGCCAGCTACCACCCGATCGCCCCATGGCGGGATTGGGGTGGCATCTTGGCAGTATCTCAGTTGATTGAAGCGTAGGGCATTTTATCGGTAATTTTGGCTGAATCGTCCCCAGTCGCGGATTTTGCGGGGTGCAATCGCTCAGCGTTCAACTCAGCGTCCCACCCTGAAATGGGTAATCAGGCGATCGCCCTCCGCGATCGAGTCGGTTAGGGGATATTGGGGCAAGCGACCCGACCAGCGATCGATCAACATCTGCGATCCCTGAATGGCCCGGGTCAGCAGCCGATCGGGCACAATTGCCCCCACATCGGCCGGAATGGCCGCGCAGCCCCCCACCGCACCCACCAACACCCCCGACCACAAAACCGCACTGGCCGACTGCTGTTGGCAGCGGGCTAAACTGCTGGCCCAGCGGCCACCGCTCGATCGCAGGCTATGGAGTGCCACCAAAATAGGCAAGGTTTCCGGCGTGGCCGCCCGCAGCCGTTGGGGCCAATCCAGGGCCAATCGATCCAACGTTTGCCAATCGCTGAGAATGTTGACCACCGACGGCCACAGGGTATTGGAGAGGGTGTTGGAGAGAGCAGTGGAATGGGTCGCATGGGCCGCAGGATCGAACTCGGTTTCCTCTCGATCGCCCTGGGAGAATTCCAGCGTGGCAGCATTGGGATGCACCAACACCCAAGCCAACACCTCCGCCCCCAAAATTACCGCTTCGGGCAAAGGCTGATCCATCGCCTGAGTCCACAGTTGGCGCAACACCAAAGGGCGATCGAACCAGCGCAACAGCAAAGGCAACAGGGCCAAGCCCAACTGATCGCCCGGCCCCGCCATCAGCGGCTCCAGTGAGGCCAAGGCCAACAGCCCCGGATCCGGGCCCGCCTGTGCGCCAACGATCTCTGACAATTGGAGGGCCCCTTGCAAAGCCGCGTCCAAATTGCGTCGATCGCGCTCCCAGGTTCGATCGAGCTGGTGAAGTGCCACCAAACCTCCCACAAGGGCCCCTTCAAATCGACCGTGTAAACTGACGGGCCAATCGCCAAAACTCATGATTTGCCAAATCCAGCGCGATCGCGCGACAAGCGAATCTCTAATCTAAGGGATCTCCAATTCAAGATGGATGGCAAAAAACCGTCCAAGCTTGACCCTTGATTCCCGATGCTCCGCTGTGCGGCTGAGAATTCGTTCTTGAACCATTGCCTAACTGTTAATTAGCCCTATGGCTTGGAACCGCCTCCTTTCCATTCTCGAACATTTCAATTGTCCTAGGCTGGCCATGGCTCCAAATCCTGCATCGGCCCGAAAAGTAATTGCCTTCACCCGGCTGGGAATGCTCCTGAGCCTGGGGGCGATCGGCCTAGGCATCAGTCTCAGCCTGGGCATGGGGCCCGCTTGGGCCAACTGCCCGCCGCGTCGGGAACCCCTGCCCAACTTGGGCCCCGGTGACAGTGGCAGCGATGTGCGCCGACTTCAGGGCATTTTGGCGCTCCTGGGGTTCTATCAAGGCCCCGCAGACGGAACCTACGACACCGCCTTGGCCAACGCTGTTCGTCTTTTTCAGGAAACCCAAAAACTGGATCCCAGTGGTGAAGTGACCGCCGAAACTTGGGATGCTCTGCTGCCCAATCCCAACTGCCGGCCCCCTGCCCGCCCCGATCGCTAGGGCCTTGGGGCGATCGACCGCAGAAGCTTGAGCGTTAAGTGCTTCCCGAGATCCCAAATCCCCCCAATTTTTCCCAGAGTCTCCACAATCAAAGTCCAAGACTCCAAGCTGAAGACTCAAAACCCAGGGGAAGAAAGCATCCAAGGGTTAACATCCAAGGGTTAAGTAGCAAGCGTTAATCAACAAACGTTAACCTTGATCAATTCTTAAGAATTAATAAATTCCAAAAGCGATCGCGCCCGCAAGGGGAATTCCTGCCAAAAGCTGCATAGCAAAAAATTAGGAAATAGCCACAAACTGCAACGGAACTTTAAAGAGTTCAAAGTGCTTTGTAACCAAAGTATTAAGCGATCGCCACGGGATCGATCCCATTGCTTACACTGTCAGCAGTGAAGGCTAAAACCATCACCACTCAACGCTTTGAGTAACGCACCCACTAACGCTTTGCCAAGTCGCGATCGCACCTAGCGACGCAAGACTTCCTATGAACTTTCCCTGGCTGACGACCTCCATTCTCCTCCCCATCGTCGCCGCCCTGATCGTGCCCCTGTTGCCCGACAAAGACGGCAAAACCGTACGCTGGTTTTCGTTGGGAGTAGGACTCATTGACTTCATCCTGTTGGTGTATGCCTTTTGTACCCAGTACGACTTCGGCAACCCCGAACTGCAACTGGTGGAAAGCTACACCTGGGTTCCCGAACTCGGCCTGAAATGGTCAGTGGGCGCAGACGGCCTCTCCATGCCCCTGATTCTGCTGACGGGCTTCATCACCACCTTGGCCATCTTGGCCTCCTGGCCCGTCACTCTCAAGCCCAAACTGTTCTACTTCCTGCTGCTGGCCATGTATGGCGGTCAAATCGCCGTCTTTGCCGTTCAGGACTTGCTCTTGTTCTTCCTGGTCTGGGAACTGGAACTGATTCCGGTGTACCTGCTGCTGTCGATTTGGGGTGGCAAAAAACGCCTCTACGCCGCCACCAAATTCATCCTCTACACCGCTGGTGGCTCGCTGTTTATCTTGGTTGCCGCCCTGGCCATGGCCTTCTACGGCGATACGGTCACCTTTGATATGCGGGAGCTGGCCCTCAAACCCTACGGTCACACGCTGCAACTGTTGCTCTACGGCGGATTTTTGATTGCCTACGCCGTCAAGCTACCCATTTTCCCGCTGCATACCTGGTTGCCCGATGCCCACGGGGAGGCCACGGCTCCAGTTCACATGCTGCTGGCGGGCATCCTGCTGAAAATGGGTGGCTATGCCCTGGTGCGGATGAATGCCGGAATGTTGCCGGAAGCGCACGCCACCTTTGCGCCCGTGTTGGTGATTTTGGGGGTGGTGAACATTGTCTATGCGGCGCTCACCTCCTTTGCCCAGCGGAACCTGAAGCGCAAAATTGCCTATTCCTCGATTTCCCACATGGGCTTTGTGCTGATTGGCTTGGGTTCCTTCACGGACTTGGGCATCAGCGGCGCGATGATGCAAATGGTGTCCCACGGGTTGATTGGGGCGAGCCTGTTCTTCCTGGTGGGGGCCACGTACGATCGCACCCACACCCTGATGCTGGATGAAATGGGCGGCGTGGGCCAAAAGATGCCCAAGATTTTCTCGATGTTCACGGCTTGCTCGCTGGCATCGCTGGCCTTGCCGGGGATGAGCGGCTTTGTGGCAGAACTAACGGTGTTTCTGGGTTTTGCCAACAGTGATGCCTATTCGTTGCCCTTTAAGGTGATTGTGGTTTTCCTGGCAGCGGTGGGGGTGATTCTCACGCCGGTTTATCTGCTGTCGATGCTGCGGGAAATCTTCTACGGCCCGGAAAATCAGGAATTGGTGTCCCACGAGGTGCTGATCGATGCGGAACCACGCGAGGTGTTCATCATCGCTTGTCTGCTGATTCCGATCATTGGCATTGGCTTCTATCCCAAGCTGCTGACCCAGATTTATGACTCAACAACGGTGCAACTAACTGCACGGCTGCGGGATGCGGTGCCAACCTTGGTGAGTCGGGAGTCACAGTCGATCGGGCTGATGCCGGGCGCAAAACCGTTGGTGGCTCCGGCGATCGCCCTGGAACCCTAGGGGGGAACTCCTGAGATACAGGACGCTCTCAACAGGACGCTCCCAATAGATTTAGAGCCGGGCCACACTGTGGCCCGGCTCTTGTCAGTTTTAACGATTCTCATTGCAGGTTAGCTGCTGGGGATTCGAGGCGGGAAAAGCTCTACAGCCATTACTTACAGGGTGCTGCTGAAGAGTAGACCCCACAGGGCCCCTGCGGCCGCCAAGGCGAAGAGAATGTTGGTGAAAAAGCGTCCGGTTTCGGCATTGAAACCCAGGGCCTTATCTTCGCGCCCCGCTGTGAAGAACAGGGACCAGGCTTGATTGAGGTTGATGGTTTCGCCCGTTGAGTTGAAGTCGGGGCGGAAGACGACGGAATCCAACAGGTAACGATTCGAGAAGTCTAGATCGGTCTTCATAACAGTCCTTGAGGGGGGTAGAGATGGGGGAGAACAGCGCGGTGGGAGCCGGTTGGGCGCTGCGTTGTTGTTAATAACAATAACATTTCGTAAAAAATATTTACAATCAGTTGACTTTGAAAATCCTTCGTGTATACCGAACCTGATCGGTGTAGCTTCCCGATCGCCCCTCAACGAGTTTGGGCACGGATTTGGGACAAGAACTGAAGTCGGCCCGTAGGGCAGGTGGCACAGGGGATGGATCGATCGACCCGAGAAATGCCAGATTAGATGCCATCGGGGCGATCGGGCTGGGAACATTGACCCATCGGGGATTGCCAGCCCTTGAACCCTAAGTTTCATCAACCGTTTGTTGCTAAGAATTGTCCCACTGTCCTCGGTCATGGTTGTTGAATCATGCCCCCCGGACAGGCCGGGAGACTGTCGATCGCGTTGGCCCGCAATTAGGGGAGGATTGACCGCGTGATTACCGAGCGCTTTCGTTATCAGTTGCGCCAGGAGGCCCGCCAGTGGGTGACCGATGGCTTGCTGCAACCGGAACAGTTCGATCGCCTAGCCGATCGCTATCAGTTCCGAACCCTCGATCAGGGGGCCCGCAACCGCTTCGTGACCATCCTGCTGTGTTTGGGAGGGGTGTTGTTGGGGTTGGGGGTGATCACCTTTGTGGCCGCCAACTGGCAGCAATGGCCCCGGGCGTTTCGGGTGGGGGTGTTGTTGAGTGCCCTGTTGGGCGTTCAAGCTTTGGGTTTTTATTTGTGGCGATCGCCCGCTCCTCGGTTGGCTGGGCAACGCCGCTTGGGCCAAGCCCTGCTGTTGTTGGGTGGGCTGCTGTTGGGGGCGAATTTGGCCTTGACGGCTCAGATGTTTCACCAGGGCGGCCCCCTATCAAGCCTCTACTTCATTTGGGGCGGCGGTGTGTTGACCATGGCGATCGGGCTGCGGTTGATGCCTTTGGGGTTGCTGGCGTTGATTTTGACGATCGTGGGCTACTGGTCGGGTCTCTATGACTGGTGGGAGCCGGAACCCAGTTGGCAGCGAGCGTTGGCGGAGCATATGCCCTTGGTGAGTGCCCTGGCTTTTTTGCCCCTGGCCCATGTGACGCGATCGCGCTTTTTGTTTGGCTTGGCTTGGTTGTTCACGCTGGGAACCTTGCAAACCAACTTTTGGTGGAGCTTGATGCACCCTTGGGTTGCCAGTGTGTTGTCTTTGGCGCTGCCCTTCGCTTTGGGTTGGGGATATCGCGATCGACTTTGGCCGGCCGTGCAACGTTGGTGGCTGCGGTTGCCGTTGCCCCGGACGTTGCGCCATTGGCTCGTGCCCGGTGGGGCGATCGACCCAAGGCCACTGAATTTTCAAAACATCACCCAAAATTTGACCATCCTGTGGCTGATGGGCACGTTTTACTTCACCAGCTTCTGGTTTTTCTGGGAAGGTTCCGGTCGCCAAAGCGGTTCCTCCACCGATGGCAATATCTATGACCCAGCGCAATTCGTCCCCTGGCTGGCGGTGGATGTGGCCGTGGCGGCCGTGGCGGCGGTGCTGATGTGGGCGCGGCGGGGTCGCGGCGTGGCCATGGGGGCCGATCAATGGCTCACGGACGCGGTGCTTTGGGCCCTGGTGTTGTTGTTGGGGTTGACCTTGGGTTGGCACTACAACGTGGCGGCTCTGCCCAATTTGGGAACATTGCTGGCTAATGTGTGCCTGTTCCTGTTGGGGGTGGGTCTGGTGCGCGAGGGGCTATCGGACGGGCGGCGCTTGGCCTTTTGGAGCGGTCTGTTGCTGTTGGTGCTGGATATTTGGACGCGGATGCTGGAGTACAACACAGATTTGCTGCTGAAGGCGCTGGTGTTTGTGCTCTGTGGTGTTGGGGTAATTGCGGCGGGCTTGTGGTTTGAGCGATCGGTGCAAACGCTGAATGGGTCGAATTCTTCCCCCACGGCGCGATCGTGAGCGATCGGGACTTGCGATTGCTGGTGATGCACCCCGATCGCCCTGCCAAATCAGCGCTCATCACAACCCGTTCCCGTGAATTCCCTGTCATTGATCAATTCCTTGTCATTTATTTTGGAAACCTGAACCATGACCCAAGACCTGATTTCCCCAATTGCCCCAGATAGCCCCCCTCCGAAGGCGGCCGGCTGGCGATTTTGGATCCCGATGTTGTTGCAGTTGGGCCTGGCGATCGGGGTTCCAGCTCAATCGGCCATGACCTACTACTGGGGGCGGGCTGTGGTGTTGCAAACCCGCCCGGTGGATCCCTACGACTGGATGCGGGGCTATTCCCAAACCCTCAGCTACGACATTAGCCAGGTGAGCGTTTTGGAAAAGCTGCCCGGCTGGGAAACCATCGCCACCGATCGAGATCAAAAACAAAAACCGCGCTTACCCTATGAACGGCGGGAGTTTTACCTGATTTTGCAACAACCGACCAACACCGCCACCGAAGACCCCAATCAACCGCCCGATCGACCCAAGCCCTGGCAACCGGTCGCCATTCGTCCCGATCGCCCGGGCCAACTGCCCGTCAACCAAGTGGCCCTGCGAGGTGAAATCATGGCCGCCATGCCCCGCTACAACCTGGAAACCTATTACATGGACGAATCCAAGCGGGATCAAATCAATGACCAAATCAATGGCGTGAACCGCATGAATTGGGCACGTCCCCGCACCAATCGCCCCTTGCCGTTTGTGGTGGAAATTCGCGTGGGTGCTGATGGGCAGGCCGTGGCCCACAGCCTTTGGATTGAGCAGGATCGCTATCAGTTTTAAAGATGGTTGCGAAGTAGTAGCCTGTAGGGTGGGCAATGCCCACCAACCCATAACTTCATGGCATCTGCGACCCAATTCCATTGCGCTAGGTCAAGGCCGTATCAATTTCGATGCCCAGATTTGCAGTGCCGATCGTGCCATTAATTCGCATAATCGAATGAATTTCTGAATCAATTTCTGAATGAATTTATGAAAATCAACCTCGACTCGTCCGATCAAGAAATTCGCATTGAGATCGTGCCGCTGATCGATGTGATTTTCTGCATTCTGACCTTTTTTATCCTGGCGGCGATCGGGCTGACGCGCCAACAGGGCATTGGGGTAGACCTGCCCCAAGCCAGCACAGGCCAGCCCCAGATGCGCAAGTTGGCGATGGTGGCCCTCAGCCCCGCCGGTCAGTTGTATTTTCAGCAAGCCCCGGTGACCAAAGAGGCGCTGCTGACCCAACTGCAAGCCTTTAAGCAAGCCCAACCCGACGGGACGATCGTCCTCTATGCCTCCCAGTCGGCTTTCTATAGCGATGTGGTGGCGGTGTTGGACTTGCTGCGATCGGTTGGGGGTGATCGGGTGGCTCTGGCCACCTTGCCCAGCGGCCAAAACCCAGCCCAGCGACCGGCCGACAACTTCGACCCATTCGGCAATCAGCCCCTCGTGCCCAACGATCCGAGTCAGGGGGGCGATTTTGGGAATCCGGGTTTCAATAGCCCTGGCTTTAATAATTCCAATCCCAGCAATTCCAATCCCAATAATTCCAATCCCAGCAGCCCGAATAACCCCGGTTTGGGCGGCAATGGTTTGAATCAGCCGTATTTGTTACCCAACCAGTCACCGGCTCCGGCGCAACCGGGCGATCGACTACCGATTCAGCCCTAACGGACGGTGCAAGGGTGGGTAGATCATCGGTTGGGTTAATCGAGGCGCTTGATATGCCCTTTGGTTGGGCGATCGGGCGGAACTCGATCGGCCCCGCAGCGGGGAAGCGATGGAAAGTTGCTATGATTTGTCCTGCCATTTGGCGGCCGGTTGGCGCTGCAACATTGCGCCCGATGGCCAATGGTTTGCCCAATCCTCACCCCCCCCACAGCAGCGATTCTATGGCCACCGATCTTGAAGCTTTGCGCCGTGCCGTTCCAGTCGATCGCATCGCCTACAACGAACAAGGATTAGTCGCGGCGATCGCCCAAGACTACCTGGATGGCACAGTGTTGATGATGGCTTGGATGAATGCGGAATCCTTGCAAAAAACCCTGGAAACTGGCGAGGCTTGGTACTGGAGCCGATCGCGCCAAGAACTGTGGCACAAGGGCGCAACTTCCGGACATATTCAAAAGCTCAAAAGCATTCGCTATGACTGCGATAGCGATGCCCTTTTAATGACTATTGAACAGATTGGGGATGTGGCTTGCCACACGGGGGCCCGCAGTTGTTTCCACCAAGTGGATGGGCAAGTGGTTCCGCCGCCTGCTGATACGTTGTCGCAGGTTTTTCAGGTGATTGAATCGCGCAAGGCTAACCCAAATCCTGAGTCCTATACCTGCAAATTGTTGGCCGGTGGGGATAACAAAATCCTCAAAAAAATTGGCGAAGAAGCGGCCGAAGTGGTGATGGCTTGTAAGGATGATGATCCGGAGTCGATCGCCTCAGAAGTGGCGGATTTGTTTTATCACACCCTGGTGGCGATCGCCCATCATCAGGTGGATTTAAAAGCGGTTTATCGCAAGCTTCAGGAACGACGCGGTTAAAGGCTCACTGCTTTTTGGGTGATTACTTTTTGGGTAATTGCTTTGTAAGTAATGGCTTTTTGGGTGGTTACTTTTTAGGTGATTGCTGTTTCGAGCTTGGGATTCATTTCCCGTTGTGGATTTCCTGTTGTGGATTTTTTTGTTGATCTCCCGTGTTTTCCATGATGGACGCTGCAATCAATCGCTCAGGGTCGGAGTCGGTGATGATCTTGGGCTGTGGCTATGTGGGCCGGCCCATGGCGCAATATTGGCGATCGCAAGGATTGACCGTCACCGGCACGACCACCACACCCGATCGCTTGGCGGAGCTGGCGGATTGTTGCGATCGGGCCCTCTGCTTGCGGGGGGACGATGAAGCGGGGTTGCGGTCGGCCCTGGCTGGGCAAACCACGCTGTTGGTTTGTTTAGGGCCCCGGCGATCGGGCATTTATCGGGAAACCTATTTGCACAGCGCCCAAACCCTGGTGCAACTGTTGCCTGAATTGCCCCAACTGCGCCAGGTGATCTACACCAGCAGCTATGGGGTTTATGGCGATCGGGGTGGGGCTTGGGTGGATGAAACCACGCCGCCCCAGCCCACCACGGACAATGGCCAAATCTTGCTGGAAACCGAACAGGTGTTGTTGGGTGCGGCGCGGGACGGTTTGGCTGTTTGTGTGTTTCGGCTGGGGGGCATTTGCGGGCCCGGGCGCGAGGTGGCGGATATTTTTCGATCGGCCAGTGGCCAAGGGCGGCCCGGCAGTGGCCAAGATTGGAGTAATTGGATCCATTTGGATGACATTGTGGGGGCGATCGCCTTTGCCCGAGCGGCGCGGTTGTCGGGGCTATATAACCTGGTGCATGACGAACCCTTGACCCAAGCGGAATTGCTCGATCGGGCCTTTCGCCGCCGAGGGTGGCCGGGGGTGACTTGGAATCCGGCGGAATCGGCCCAGCGTCCTTACAATGCGCGGGTTTCCAATCAAAAACTCAAAACAGCGGGTTACCAGTTTCGATCGGTCACGATTCCGCTGTAGGGCCCTGATCAGGAACTGGGCGATCGGGCTGTGGCGATCGGGCCGGTTGGTGGCAGTTGGGGGGAGGGGACGGCGATGATGGGGATGGGCCCGCCGCTGGCCCGCTGCCCCCTGACTCGGTATCTTCACTGTGACTGAATCTGGTTCTGCACCTGAATTTGCCCGATCGCCCCGTTGGCCCCTGAGCAAATTAATTGTCCTGGTCACGACCTTGCAAGCGTTGGTGGCCGTGGGGCTAACGGGACAAGTGGTGCTCGTTCAAGGACAACGGGCCGTGGATGCGCTGATGAACCGCCTTGGCTCCGAGGTCGATCGGCAAATTCAAACCTACGTGCATCAATACCTGAGCGAGCCGTTGCGCCTCAATCAGCTCCATGTGCAGGCTTTTGCGGCTGATCAGGTGAAGTTGACGGATTTTTCAGCGCTGGAAACCTATTTCCACGGAAAGTTGCAACTGTTTCCCCTGGTCACCACCACGGAATTTGGAACAGCGGTTGGTGGCTCCTTGGAAGTTCGGGAATTGCCCAGCAGCACCCTAATTAAACGGAGCGATCGATTGGGATCGGGCTTGCGGCGAACCATCGAGGTCGATCGCCAAGGGCGGCGCGTCCTCAAAGACAGCCAGCTCTATGATGTGCGCAATCGCCCCTGGTTCAAGACGGCCCTTGCCGCCCGCAGACCCCAATGGACTTCGGTGTTTGCCTTTTCGGGAACGGGGGAATTGGGCATTTCAGCGGTGCAACCCCTGTACGATCGCACCGGACAACTGGTGGGGGTGTTTGCCTCTGACCTGGCCTTGGAAGGAATCAGCACTTTTTTGCGGGCCCAAAATATTGGCCACAGCGGGGTGGCGGCCATTGTGGAGCGATCGGGCCAGGTGATTGCCACCTCCACCAACGACCCAATCTCCCCGGAAGGAAAACGAATTCGGGCCAAAGACCTCAAAAATTCAATTTTGCAAGCGGCCGTTACCACCATTGAACAGCGCTTTGGCACTTGGGCCGCCATTCCGCCCAACACCCCAACCACCCAACTCACAACCAAATTCATTGGCCCCACCCAACAAACCCGGTTGCTGGTGCAAGTGTCGCCCCTGCGCGATCGCAACGGTTTGGACTGGTTGTTGGTGACGGCGATTCCGGAAGCCGACTTTGCGGGGCCGGTGATGGCCGCGCGTCGAGACATCCTCACCATCATGTTGCTGGCCTTGGCTGTGGCGATCGGGCTGGGTTGGTGGATTGGGCGGCAGGTGTCGCGGCCCTTGGTGAAACTCTGTGCGGCCACCGATGCCGTGGCCGCCAATCAGCTCGATCAGGTGGTGATGACGGAAGGAACCGCCGAAACGGATCAACTGGCTCGGGCCTTCAACACCATGACCCAGCAGTTACGACAGTCCTTTCAGGAATTGGCCGCCAGCAACCAAGCTTTGGAAGAACGGGTGGCCGAGCGCACAGCCTCCCTGCAAACCAGCGAAGCCCGTCTGCGCAGCATTGCCCAAAATATTCCGGGAGCCATTTTTCAGTTCAGCAATCACGAGGGCCAATGGACGATCGACTACATGAGCGATCGTGTCAGCGAGCTAACGGGATTCAGCGCCGAAGAATTCATGGCTGACCTGGGCCGGTTTATTAGTGCCATCCACCCGGACGATCGGGACGGCTACATCGAATCTGTGAGCCGCGTGGTGGACAACCCCACGGAATGGGCCTATGAGGCTCGGTTGATTCGTCCCGATGGTTCCCTCCGTTGGTGGCAAGGCGCTTCCACCCCCCGGCGCACCGATGACGGCACGGTTGTGTTTAGCGGCGTGTTGTTTGATATCACCGCCCGCAAACAGGCGGAACTAGCCCTGGCGGAAGCCAAGGAAGCGGCGGAAGTGGCCAATTTGGCCAAGAGTGAATTTTTGGCCAACATGAGCCACGAGTTGCGCACCCCCTTGAACGGCATTTTGGGTTATGCCCAGGTGTTGCAGCGATCGAGCAATTTGCACGAAGAGCAACTGGCCAAAATTGGCGTGATTCACCAATGTGGCACTCATCTGCTGACCCTGATCAACGATGTGCTGGATTTGGCCAAAATCGAAGCCCGCAAAATGGAACTGCACCCCACGGAATTTCACTTTCGGGCCTTTCTGCGTGGCGTAACGGAAATGTGCCGTCTGCGAGCGGAACTGAAGGGGTTGCAATTCGCAGAAGAAATTGCCGATGACTTACCGGAAGGCATCCGCACCGATGAAAAGCGTCTCCGCCAAGTGTTGCTCAACTTGCTGGGCAATGCGATCAAGTTCACGGACAGCGGCACGGTCATCCTACGTGTGTTGGCCATGGGGGGCGATCGGGTGCAATTTGAAGTACAAGACACGGGCGTTGGCCTAGAAGCAGATCAACTCAGCAGCATTTTTCTGCCCTTTGAGCAGGTGGGCGAGACCAAGCGCCAAACGGAGGGCACGGGTCTGGGGCTGGCGATCTCCCAACAAATTGTGGAGCTGATGGGCGGCCAAATTACCGTCGAGAGCCAACCCCAAGTCGGCAGCAGCTTTCGGTTTGAAGTGTCCTTGCCGGTGGCGGCCGAGTGGAGCCGCCATTCCCGCATGACACAGCAGGGGCAAATTGTTGGTATTCAAGGGGATGCGCCCCAAGTGCTGGTGGTGGATGACAAGTGGGAAAACCGGGCCGTGCTGCGGGAGATGCTGGAGCCGATCGGGTTTGTGATTCAGGAAGCAGAAGATGGGGCTGTGGCTTGGCAGTTTTTGGAGCACCATCGCCCACAGGTGGTGATTACGGATTTGTTAATGCCCAACTTGGATGGCTACACCCTGATTGATCTGATTCGTCGCCATCCTGAGTTGCAGCAATTGCCGATTATTGTGTCCTCTGCCAGCGTTTTTGAGAGCGATCGACAACAAAGCCTGGACGCGGGTGGCAGCGACTTTCTGCCCAAACCGGTGCAAACCCACGAGCTATTGCATCTGCTGCAAAAACACTTGCAATTGGTTTGGGTTTATGAAGCCAGTGCAATCGCCCCGTCACCCTTGGCGCAGTCGGCGGCGGAACCCGACCTGCCCCCGGATGCACTCATTTACCCGATTGACTACCCGATCGACCCCGAGTTGTTGGAGCAGCTCGAAACCCTGGCCCGCAAAGGCAACTTCAACGCCCTGAAGCGCCAAGCCAAGGCCCTGGCAGAACAGGATCCAACCCTTGCTCCCTTTGCCCAACAGCTCAAGAGCCTGGCCCAGGCGTTTAACGATCAGGGGATTTTGGAACTTTTAAGTCAAGCGCCGGGGCGATCGAGCGCGAATTAACGGGGAAGGAAGCGTTAGACCAAACAGAAACGGGTGATCGGGATCTCCGGTCAATTAATTGGCTGAAAAATTGCTGAAAATAGCTTTTTTCGAGAGAATAGAGACCATCAAAGGTCTTCAATAACTTTCTGAAACTTTCTGAGGATCATGAAGTTGAGCGCAATAATCGTTCAAATCATCAAGCATTTATGATCCCCTGGATCATAATTCATCACAAAAACCGGCAAGACCAGCCATTCAGAATCTTCCCAGGAAAAGTCTTGCTTGTTCTTAATGATTAGTTCATGATTGTTGATGCCTTAACCTGATTTTCAGCACTTTCGATCCAGCGCTTCATGGGCCCAGTCATTTCATTGGCCAAGCAATTGGTCAAGTGATTGGTGATCCTTCAATGGCGATTCTTAAATGGCGATCCTTCAATTCTCCCAGCACCCTTTTTACTGCAAAACCTTCCATCCTTGAGCCATGTCCCTCGATGCCGCTGAAAATCGTCCCACGATTCTGATTGTGGACGATATGCCAGCTAACCTTAGTTTGCTGTCTGATTTATTAGATGATGCGGGGTTTGAAGTTTGGATCGCCCAATCTGGAGAAGTGGCGCTCGATCGGGTCAATTTTGCAACCCCAGATTTGATTTTGCTGGATGTGATGATGCCAGGAATTGACGGGTTTGAAACCTGTCGCCGCTTGAAGGCCAATAGCCAAACATCCGCCATTCCCATCATTTTCATGACCGCCCTCTCGGAAGTGGATGATAAGGTGCGTGGTCTCAATTTAGGGGCTGTGGACTATATCACCAAGCCCTTTCAACAAGATGAAGTCCTCGCGCGGGTGCGCTTACATTTGCGTTTGCAATCCCTCACCAAAGCCTTAGCCGATCGCAATCAAGAATTGGAAATTCGGGTGGCTGAGCGCACAGCGGCCCTGGAAAAAGCCTTGGCGGATTTGCAAGACACCCACCTTAGTTTGGTACGGGCGGAAAAACTATCCAGTCTGGGACAGTTGCTATCGGGAGTGGCCCATGAAATTAACAATCCTGTGAATTTTATTCATGGCAATCTGGTTCATGCCTGTAATTATGCAGAAGACTTGATGAATGTCTTGCAGCTCTATCAAATATTCTATCCAGAGCCGCCAGCGGATTTGGCAACCCAAACGCAAGATTTGGACTTGCCTTTTATGATGGAGGATTTTCCAAAAATTTTGGAATCCATGCGTTTGGGAACCGATCGAATTCGCGATTTGGTCGCAAGTTTGCGCAATTTTTCGCGAATGGGCAATCAACAGCTCGCCCCAGCGGACTTGCATGAAGGGTTGGAAAATACCCTCATCATTTTGCGCCATCGATTAAAGTCCAAGGGCAGCCGATCGGAATTTAAAATCATTCGAGATTATGGGGAGTTGCCTCTCGTGGAATGTTCGATCGGGGAAATGAGCCAGGTTTTTATGAACTTGATTGCTAACGCGATCGATGCCTTGGATGACTTGGACTGGGAGCACATGAGCGGTTTGGAACCGGAAATTAAAATTCAAACCCGATCCCTGAATCAAAAATGGGTGCAAATTATCGTTTCTGATAATGGGCCAGGGATTGAACCGGAGGTGCAGCAGAAGTTGTTTGAAGCATTTTTCACCACGAAACCCACGGGTATTGGCACAGGACTAGGGCTGGCGATCGCCCGTTCAATTGTGGTCGATCGCCACGGTGGTCGGCTCGATTGTGAATCTCAGATGGGTCACGGCGCTAAGTTCATTCTCGAAATTCCTGTTACTCAGCCCTAACCAAAACCCTCATCAGAAACTTCACCAGAAACCTAATCAGCGGCCATTGATCAGCGGCCATTGATCAACCGAGATAGGTTCAGGAGCGATCGGGCGATGCGATCGCCCGTTTCTGGATCTTTCCAATAGCCATTGTGAGAAAGCGGATTCCAGCTTTCCCAGACTTCTCCCGCGTTTACGTTCAAATCTTCCTTCACTGCCCGTTGAAAAGCTGAATTAATGGGTCGTAATGGATAGGCAATCACATCATCAGAATCGTAAACATTCACCCATTCGGTGGCTGAGTTCAGTTGAGGATAATGTTCTGTCAGGCGGGGGGCCGGAAACTGAATCGGCAAGCCCCCATCGCGATCGCGCAGTGTCCAAAGGGCCAAGGGACTGCCCAAGGTGTAATACAAACTGAGGGTTTCACCCCGCTCCAAGGGGCTATTGCCCACTTGGCGCAACACCGATTCTCGAAAGAGTGATTCTGCTTCGGTGTTATTCCCAAATTCCGCTTGCAAATCCAGAAGATAGTTATAGGAAACGATCGAGCCAAGGCTATGGCCAATCACGCAGAGGGGTGCTTTGGGGCCAGCTTTTTGGGCCAGGGTGTGCAAAGTTTGGGCACAAAATCGATGAATGGCGTGATAGGAATGGCGACCGCGCGGACTAACCTGATAGGCAATGGCATCGGAAACAAAGGACACCATAAATTCTCGGATTCGATCCCAATTCATGGCACTTTGGCGCTGGAATCGGGCCCACAAATCCTGTTGGTTTCCTTCCAAAACCGTTGCCCAATACACTGGAGCCATCACGAACCGCTGATGATATTCCTTGTCAGAAATGCCTAGTTTACTGAAGCGATCGATTAGATTATTTTGCAAGCTGCGAATAAATTCCGGTTGGTCAGCTTTGCCGCTGTTGTAGTCAGGATCACCGGCTCCAATGCCATGAACCACGGCGATCGCCACCTTTTGCCAAGCAGCACCGGCAGCATCACTCTCAGGACTTTGGGATGTGGGGAAAAAGTTGGGGATCATGGGTTTCTCCAGTCCAGGTTTCGTAAAAATTTCGTCAAAATAGATAGGCTGGGGCGCAATTGGTCACCGCTGCCGGCCGGGGATCGGAGTCTTTGGGCGATGGCAATTGCGTTTCGATTGAACGACAGGGCCCCAGGGAAACAGCCCAGCGAAAAGTCAGGTGATGCTAGCTTAACAAGTGGCTCCGCCTGGCTCCCAAGGGGCGATCGACCTCAGTTCTGGTCAAGTTCTGGTCAAGTTCCGGTCAAGGGCCGGTTCAGTTTTGATCAGGCTTCGATCGGGTTCCGATCAATGTCTGGTTGGTTTTCGATGAACTTTTGGTTGGTTTTCGATCGATTGCCGATCGATTGCTGACCAATTACCGATCGATTGCCGATTAATTACTGATCGATTGCTGATCTCCTGCGTTAAATTCCGCTCGCACTACCCTCCATCACCATGAAGCGCATTGTTCTTATTGCTGGGTTCGAGACTTTTAACGCCGATTTGTACCGAAAAGCTGCCCACCGGGCGATCGAGCGTTGTTCTCAATTGCAAGTGATCACCTTCACCGATCGTGACATTACGGAACAACCCGATCGGGTGGCTGCAGCTTTAGCAGAAGCCGATGTATTTTTTGCCAGCCTAATTTTTGACTATGAGCAGGTGCTTTGGTTGCGCGATCGGGTGCAACATATCCCTATTCGTTTGGTCTTTGAGTCGGCTTTGGAATTAATTTCCCTCACTCAGATTGGGGCGTTCAAAATTGGCGACAAGCCTTCGGGAATGCCCAAGCCTGTGAAGTTTATTCTCAGTAAATTTTCCAGCGGCCGAGAAGAAGATCGACTGGCTGGTTATCTCAGCTTTTTAAAAACCGGGCCCAAACTGCTGAAATTTGTGCCGATTCAAAAGGTACAAGATCTGCGCAATTGGCTAATTATCTATGGCTATTGGAATGCTGGTGGCTTGGAAAATGTGGCCGCCATGCTCTGGATTTTGGCTGAAAAATATTTGGATCTCTCGATCGGGGAAATTGCCCCACCCATTGAAACGCCCAATATGGGGTTATTGCACCCTGAATATGCGGGCTATTTTTTGAATCCTCAAGATTATTTGAACTGGTATTGTCAACAGCGATCGCCCCAGTTGTCGGAGCCTCCAATTAATCAGCCTGATCATCTTGATCATTCGGGGCGATCGACAATGGAAGGCTCCAAAATTGCTCATGATCGCCCGGTAGTAGCTATTTTGCTCTACCGAAAACATGTGGTGACGCAACAGGCTTATATTCCTCAACTGATTCGCCATTTTGAAGCGGCTGGTTTGCTACCCCTGCCCATTTTTATTAATGGCGTGGAAGCCCATGTGATTGTCCGAGATTGGCTGACCACCAGCCATGAACAGCAACAACGGGCCCAGGGCGATCGGGAATTAAAATCCCTGGCGGCTGATGCGGTGTTGGTGGATGCAATTGTTTCCACGATTGGGTTTCCGTTGGTGGGTGGCCCCGCTGGCTCCATGGAAGCTGGGCGACAGGTGGCGGTAGCCCAGCGGATTTTAGCGGCTAAAAATGTGCCCTATTTAGTCGCCGCTCCTTTGCTCATTCAAGACCTAAAATCCTGGACAAGGCAGGGAATTGGCGGTCTCCAAAGTGTGGTGCTGTATGCCCTGCCGGAGTTGGACGGGGCAATTGATACTGTGCCCTTGGGTGGCTTGGTTGGAGATGATATTTACCTGATTCCGGAGCGTGTTCAACGGTTAACCAGTCGCGTCAAAAACTGGATTCAACTCCGCAAGACCCCACCACGCGATCGCAAGTTGGCGATTATTTTATATGGCTTTCCACCGGGGTATGGCGCAACGGGAACAGCGGCCCTGTTGAATGTTCCCCGATCGCTCTTGAAACTGCTGGAGTCTTTGCAAGCTCAAGGCTATGACGTGGGTGAATTGCCCACCGACGGCGAGGCGATTATTCAACAGGTGAAAGCTGCCGATGATCGTTGGTCTTTGGGCCATCCTTCCCGATCGCACCCACACCAGGCTCCCTTGAATGATGGCTGGGTTCCGGCTCAAATTCTTGATCAATGGTTAGGATATCTCGGCAGTTCTCGGATTCAAAAACAGTGGGGTGGTCTCACGGAATCGGGTATTAAAACCTTTGGGGATGAGTTGCACATTGGGGGCGTTTACTTTGGAAACGTTTGGATTGGGGTGCAGCCGCCTTTGGGTTTGCAAGGCGATCCCATGCGCTTGATGTTTGAGCGAGACTTGACCCCCCATCCCCAATATGCCGCATTCTATCAATGGTTGCAGCGGGTTTGGCAACCCCATGCGATCGTCCATTTTGGAATGCATGGAACGGTGGAATGGTTGCCGGGATCTCCCTTGGGTAACACGGGCTATTCTTGGTCAGATATTTTGTTGGGAAATCTGCCCCATTTGTATATCTATGCGGCCAATAATCCTTCGGAGTCGATCTTGGCAAAACGCCGGGGCTATGGGGTATTGATTTCCCACAATGTGCCTCCCTATGGGCGAGCAGGGTTGTATAAGGAATTGGTGAGTCTGCGTGATTTAATTGCGGAATATCGCGAGGATCCGCAGGCGAATACGGCCCTGCGGGATGCGATCGCCCAACGGTTAATTGACACGGGACTCGATCGGGATTGTCCGCTGCCGGAAGCCCAACAATTGGGGGTGGAGCTGAGTGCGGAAACCCTGAAGCTGTTTGGCCCCGATGTGCTCGATCGCTACTTTGCAAGGGTTTATCAATACCTGCAAGAACTAGAACAGCGCCTCTTTTCCAGTGGGTTGCATGTGTTGGGAGCTGCACCCAATTCCGAGCAGCTATTGTCCTATTTGGAAGCCTATTTTGAGGCGGATTTACCCCGATCGGTCTTGGAAGCAATCGCCCAAGGATCCGACCTCGATCGCCCCCTGAATGCCTATCGATACTGGTTCCAGCAGGAATATCCCAATCGATCGTTTGAGTTGGATCCCAAGGTCTCAGAACGGATTCAAGAAGCCATTCGTTTGCGGGATTTGCTCAACCAAAATACTGATGAGCTAACGAATTTATTGCGGGGTTTGAATGGGGAATATATTCCGCCCGCACCGGGGGGAGACCTGTTGCGGGACGGGCCCGGCGCATTGCCCACGGGCCGCAATATTCACGCCCTTGATCCTTACCGAATGCCCTCCCCAGGAGCCTACGAACGGGGCCGAGCGATCGCCCAGCAATTGATTGCCCAACACCAACAGGAACATGATCAGGAACCGGACAGCTATCCCGAAACCATTGCCGTGATGCTTTGGGGTTTGGATGCCATTAAAACCAAGGGCGAATCCTTGGGCATCTTGTTGGAATTAGTGGGTGCAGAGCCAATTAAGGAAGGTACGGGCCGAATTGTTCGCTATGAATTAATTCCGCTGGCTCAATTGGGTCGTCCTCGAATTGATGTGTTGGCTAATTTATCGGGCATTTTTCGAGACAGTTTCGCCAATATTTTGGAACTTTTGGATGATCTGTTTGCGCGGGCGGCGGCGGCCGACGAGCCGATCGAACAAAACTTCATTCGTAAACATGCTCTGGAGCTTCAGGCCCAAGGGGTTGAAAATCCCAGTGCTCGGCTCTTCTCAAACCCGGCGGGGGATTTTGGCTCCTTGGTGAACGATCGCGTTAATGATGGGAATTGGGAGTCTGGTGATGAGCTGGCCCAAACTTGGCGATCGCGCAATGCCTTTAGCTACGGTCGGCGCGATCGGGGGCAAGCCCGCCCAGAAGTGCTCGATCGGCTCTTGGCCACCACTGGGCGCATTGTCCAGGAAATCGACTCCGTGGAATATGGCTTGACGGATATCCAGGAGTACTACGCCAACACCGGAGCCTTGAAGCGTGCCGCCGAACAACAGCAACAGCGCCCCGTCACCGCGAGTTTTGTGGAAAGTTTCGGCAAAAACACCCAACCCCGCGACTTAAACAGCCTCTTGCGGTTGGAATATCGCACCAAATTGCTGAATCCCAAGTGGGCCGAAGCCATGGCTGCCCAGGGTTCCGGCGGGGCCTTTGAAATTTCCCAACGGATGACGGCCCTGTTGGGTTGGAGCGGCACCACGGATTTTGCCGATCGCTGGGTCTATGACGGAGCCGCCGAAACCTACGCCCTCGATCGAGCCATGGCCGATCGCCTGCGCCGCGCCAATCCGGAAGCCTTCCGCAACATTGTTGGTCGTTTGCTGGAAGCCAATGGCCGTGGATTTTGGGCCGCCGATGAGTCTGTGGTCGGCCAACTACAAGCCCTCTACGACGAAACCGACGCGGCCTTGGAGGGGGTGACCAATCCGTAAGCCGCTCAATATCAGCCACTCAATTGGCCACTCAATTTAAATGCCCCCAGCCGGAACCCCCTTTCAACCAGGGCCGCGATCGCGCGATCGGGAACGACAACGCCGCCGTCAGCGTCCCCAGCCCTAACCCGGATCCGAAAAGACCGCCACTAATGGCACGATCTCTGGGGGGGAAACTTCTCAGGGCGATCGTGCTGATTTGCCCGCCAATGCCAGTCATTATTCAAGACTGGACTTTACAGGTTGGAATCTGAAATTCAAGGCCGGAATTCAAGGCTGAGTTCAGCGGGAGCACAAATCGTGCTCAAGTTTCTGGAGGAACTGGTTGCACACCATGAACGAACTAGCCCCCACAGCGGTCTAATTCAAGGCTCAACGGCTAAACGGTCTCTAGGCTAACCAGTTCCGGAACTATTCATCGATTAGGAGTTTGTAATCATGGCTATTGGCCCTAACCCCCCGTTTTACGATCTCGACGATACCAATAACTTTTTCTCCACTAGCTCGCTGTCGGCGGAAGTGCTCCGCACCACCCCGGCAGGCGTGCGGGGTTTGGGGGGCGATGACCAAATCACCGGCAGTGCCCAAGCGGACATCATCTACGGCAACCTGGGCAACGACAGCCTCTATGGTTTGGGGGGCAATGACACCTTCTATGGTGGTCAGGGTGACGATCTGTTGGTGGGTGATGGCCTCAATTCCACCGGGGATGACGTACTCAGCGGCAACAAGGGCAATGACCTGATTTTGGGTGGCGTGGGTAACGACATCCTGCGGGGTGGTCAGGATAACGATTTCCTGAATGGCGAAGAGGGCAATGACACCCTGGTGGGCGATCTGGGCCAAGATACCCTGGCCGGCGGGGCTGGCGATGATCTGTTGGTATTGCGGCGGGACACGGCGGCGGTGGCCGATGCCAGCGGGGCGATCGCCGCAGATTTCATCGTGGATTTTGGCACTGGAAACGATCGCATCGGCCTAACCGGCGGCTTGCAGGAAAGTCAATTGCAACTGCTGGCGATCACTTTGACGGACTCCGGCGGCGGCTCCACACCCAGCACGGCGATTACGTTCAACGACAATGGGGTTTTCAAAACCTTGGGTCTGGTGTTGGGCAAAACGCCCACCGAGCTGGCCGGTAAGTTCGTGAATACGGACTTTTAAGCCGACTAGGCCGACCTTGCGGCCGACTGTCTAACTAACCTTTCAGCCGGTTGTTTAGGCTAAGGGTTCCGCTGACGGGATTAACACCTGATGGGATCAATACCTGAGGGAGTTAACACCCAATGGGATCAATACCTGATGGCACTAACACCTAATGGGATCAACACCAAACCGGTGGCATCAGTGGCCAATGGCGGGTAAAGGGTAAATTGCGGGCAAGGGGCTGAAGCCCCTTGTCTTCAGGATTCACTCAGTAGCTCTCGGGCCCAGGCTTCTTCTTCGGGCAGCTCGTCCAAGGAGGGCCGGGTTTCCCGCAGTTCGATCGCGGCGGGAGTTGCGATCGATCGGGGGCTGGTGCGGCTTTTGGGGCGCAGTGCGCGTTCGGCCTCTTCAGCGCTGGCACGGGCTTGGTGTAAGAGCTTATTGCAGCGCTCCCAAGGGTTCGATCCATTCAGGGCCTCAAGCTGGCTGCTGCGTTCGTTGGCCACGGTGGCCAGGGCACGCAACACGGCAGAAAATTGGATGCCTTCCCGATCGAGGGTATCCAGCATGGGGCGTAACAATTCGCACAACAGGGTGTTGCGGTGTTCAGCAATCAACGCGCCGAGTTCGCTGGTGTTAATTGCGTCGCTAATGCTTTCGGGTAAATGTTGCATAGCTTTGTGGGCAATAGCGGAGCTGTCAAGTTTCATGCGATTTTCATGCGATTTTCAAAAATTCCTCATGAATCGCCGGCTGATGCACCCTCGAAACGCGGTTAACGCCACCTTGCGTTTGCGCTCAAAACCGATCACGGGCGATCGAGCACGATCGGGAACGATCGGTGAGCGATCGGTTAGAGACCCATTAGCGATCAACCCCACGATCGGCTACTTAACCCTTACGGTTGCCCCGTATGCTGCCAGGAATGGAGCAGCGGGTTGGTGATCCCAAACAAAGCAGCCTTGAGCTGGCAATGGCAGGCTACCGGGAGTTGCACCAGTCTTGTCCGTATAGTTGGGACAAATTGAGGCGATCGTCGATACAGAGACTGCCTATCTCTTCCTCTAAGGTACAGTGCCGATCGGGAAAATTCCGTGCAGATCAGCCAGAAGGAGAATTCCGCACAAGGGGCGATGGCGGATTGGCGGCTCCGGGCGATCGGCCCCGTTGCTCAACTCCAATTTCGCCAGCCCAAGCCCCCTCAAGCCCCAGGCATTGCCTCATCCGTCTCCCATGTATCACCCCATACATCACCCCGCGCATCACCCCAGTCATACCATTCCCCACCCGCCAGAAATCTGATCAAAATCCCTGGGATCGATTGGACGCGCAATTTGGGCTGATATGGTGAATAATTGTGGATTCGACTCTGCTAACCCCTTAACCCCTCGCTTCAACGGCACTGCAACTGCAAGCTATGGCTGGAAAACCCACGATCGCCGTTACTCACCTCGGTTGCGAAAAAAATCGCATTGACACCGAGCATATGATGGGCCTGCTAGCCCAGGCAGGCTATGACGTGAGTGCCAACGACGATGCGGCAGACTACGCGATCGTCAACACCTGTAGCTTCATTCAAGAGGCGCGGGAAGAATCGGTGCGCACCTTGGTTTCCCTGGCGGAAGCGGGCAAACGAATTGTGATCACGGGCTGCATGGCTCAACACTTTCGGGACACCCTTTTGGATGAAATTCCGGAAGCCGTGGCCGTGGTGGGCACGGGCGACTATCACAAGATTGTGGATGTGGTGCAGCGAACGGAAGCGGGCGAGCGCGTTCAGGAAATTTCGGAAGAACCAACCTACATTGCCGATGAGACCGTCCCTCGCTATCGCACCACGGCCGAAGGCACGGCCTACCTGCGGGTGGCGGAGGGGTGTGACTACCGCTGTGCGTTCTGCATCATTCCCCACTTGCGGGGCGACCAGCGATCGCGCTCGATCGAGTCGATTGTGGCCGAAGCCCACAAGCTGGCCGATGAAGGGGTGCAAGAGCTAATCTTGATTTCCCAAATCACCACCAACTACGGCCTAGACCGCTATGGCAAGCCCAAGCTGGCGGAGCTGTTGCGGGCCCTCGGTGAGGTGGACATTCCTTGGGTGCGAATCCACTATGCCTATCCCACGGGGCTGACAGAATCGGTGATTGCGGCCATTCGGGAAACGCCGAATATCTTGCCCTATATTGATTTGCCGCTCCAGCATTCCCATCCGGAAGTGCTGCGATCGATGAATCGCCCTTGGCAGGCCAATGTGAACGATCGGCTCTTGGCCCAAATTCGCGAGCAATTGCCCAATGCCGTCATGCGCACCACGTTCATCGTGGGCTTTCCCGGCGAAACGGAGGAGCACTTTGAGCATTTGTGCGACTTTGTGCAGCGCCACGAATTTGACCATGTGGGGGTGTTCACCTTCTCGCCCGAGGAGGGAACCGCCGCGTTTAATTTGCCCAACCAACTCCCGCAGGAAGTGATGGATGGTCGGCGCGATCGACTGATGGCCCTGCAACAGCCCATTTCCCTGAAGCGAAATCAGGCCTACGTGGGCCAAACGGTGGATGTGCTGATTGAGCAGGTGAACCCGAAAACGGGACAATTCTTGGGTCGATCGGCTCGGTATTCTCCCGATGTGGATGGTTTGGTCTATGTCACTGGGCCGGCTCGCCTGGGGGCGATCGTCCCGGTCACGATCACCGCCGCCGAACCCTACGATCTATTTGGCGAGGTTGCCGTCTCCGCCTAAAGAATTTGCCCCACCAGCTCTACTCAAATCCGAGGGCGATCGCTCAGAATTGAAAAGCGCGCGGGCTGGCTTTCCCAAGGAGCCATTTCCGAAGGGGCCAGCTCTCGCCGCTTCAGCCCATCCACCGCTGATCGGACTCCTGCCGCGACTGCCCGATCGAATCGTGGGTGGATCAACCGGGGTGTGTCCCCAAGGATGAGGAATTGTGGTTTCTTTTCTGATCGTGGCCGTCGTCATTGCCGTCGGCCTGATTCTGCTAACCTATTTGCCGTTTGGCGTGGAAGTCGATAGCCCTTGGAAGGCCTTGATCGCCGGTATTGTTTTGGGCGTTTTACAGGGGTTGGCGCGGGCCGTTCCCGGCTGGCTCACCTTCTTACCCAAGTTGCTCACGCTGGGCTTGTTTTCTTTAATTGTTAGCACCTTGCTATTTGGGTTAGCTGCTTGGTTGGTGGAAGGTTTCCGCCTCAAAAATGGCATTTGGAGCGCCTTGCTAGGGGCAGTTTTTATTAGCATTTTCCAATCATTGGTGCTGGGAGTTCTGGGAAATTTCCTGCCCGTTCTCAACCAATAAGATAGCTAAAGCGATCGGTCAATGGCAGCAATTTCTCAAGTACTAAACTTCTGATTCTTTTGCTGCAAAGCCATGGAGGGCAAGGGGCTTAAGCCCCTTGTCTGTGCTGGTTTTCTGCCGTTAATTTTTCGTTTCAATCCTGATCGGAGCTGGGATATTGATTGGGTAAGTCATCGCTAGCCAACACCCAAGTATTACGACCAAGGGACTTGGCTTGGTAAAGGGCCCGATCGGCCGCTTGCACCAAATCTTGGCAGGGGCGATCAAGCTGAGGCACTTGGCTGGCAATTCCCAAACTCACAGTTACATGATGGGTAATTCCTTGGTGCTCTGAATGGAAAATTTGCAGATTCAAAACAGTTTTGCGAATCAATTCTGCAATTTGGGTTGCACCACCAGAATCGGTGTGGGGCAACACCACCACAAATTCCTCACCGCCATACCGAGCCACCAAGTCTGTGTTGCGCTGAAGTAATCCATCAATCGATCGCGCAATGCTAATTAGGCACTGATCACCGGCTGGGTGTCCATGCAAATCGTTATATTTTTTGAAGAAATCCACATCAAATAAAATCAGTGATAGCGGTTCTTGAATTCGCTGACACCGTTGCCATTCCTGTTGCAAAACCACATCAAAACAGCGGCGGTTGGCAATTTGCGTGAGTCCATCGCGGTTACTCAAATCATTGAGCTTAATGTTAATTTCTTCCAAAAAATGGTTAGCCTGTTGGAGTTGCTCCGCTTGCGATCGAAACTGTTCCAATAGTTCAGAATGTTGAATGGCGATCGCCAACTGATCCGCCACCTGTTGCAACAATTCGGCTTCATCTCCTTGCCAAGAACGGGCATTAGCACAGGCCTGCACAATCAAAAGTCCCCAAACATGCGATTCACCATGGGGCAAAGTGCCCACAATGGCAGCCATCACTTGAGATTGTGCTCCCGTGGCTTCCATCAACCGTGCCAAGTGTATTTGAGGGCGATCGATCGGAATTTCTTGAATAATTTGTGTCCGAGGCGCAGATTCTGCCCTAGACCGTGACCAGAGGGCGTTGGTTTTGGGCCACTGTCGATCGCGCACGGAAGGATAGTCTGTTTTCACGACCTCTTGAATAATTGATCCTGAATAATCCCCATGGAAACGCAGGATAAAGGTGCGATCGGCTTGCAGGGTTCGATGCACTTCCGTCACCGCAATATCCAAAATTTCGCTCAAATCAAGACTGCTTTGAATATGTTGGGTAATGGAACGCAAGGTTCGTTCCCGATCGGCCTGTTGGCGAAGGGCAATTTGCGCTCGCTTGAGATGGGTAATATCCCGCGCCACAACTAGCAACGATTCGATTACCGTTGAACTAACCATCACATTCGATGACTGAGATTCCGCTGTTGCAGAATTGCCCAATGGGGCTGTGTTCAGCGCCGAACTGGCCATGAAGTTTTGCAGATGTTCCAAACTCGTCCAACGGGGTGCGGTCATCGATGCGCTGGGGTGCTCTCGATCAAAAATGGGCGTTTGCATCACCTCCGGAACCACCCAAGACTGAAAAATATGGCCACCGTCCGGCAACAGCATTTCATATTCTAAAAAAGCCTTCTGACCGGTTTCCAAAACCGTTGCCATCCCCTCATGCCACATTTGAACTAGGTCTTCTGGAAATCCTAACTCTCTGCTAGTTTTACCAATAAAATCCTGTTCAGCAATTCTGCAAAGTTGCAAAACCGTGCGGTTGACATAGAGAAAGCGCCCTTCCCGATCGCACCGCATAATGCAATCCGGTGAATTTTCTGCCAAGTTGCGAAATTCCTGCTCCCGTTGATTGAGGGCCGCCTCTGCAAATTTGCGATCGCTGATATCCTCGATCGTCCCTACCATCCGGACTGGTTCCCCTTGCCCATTCCAAACCGCTTGCCCACGAATTCGCACCCAAATGTAATGCCCTTGGGCATGTTGAAATCGTACTTCAATGTCATAGCGTTCATAGCTCTGAAGATGGGCCATTAAAGCTTTTTCCCACCGCTCTTGATCCTCAGGATGGATTTTTTGGGAAAAAGCAGCTTCAGCAAAGAGTTGTGGTGATTGAATTCCTCGTCGCTCTTCGCCCAACAGCTCTAAATAGCGTTCCGATACCAAAATGGAATCATCCAAAATATTCCAATCCCAAACGCCTTCACCAATACTCTGAATGGCGAGATTATATAAATCGTTAATGATTTTCAGATCATCAGCCAAGCGTTTTTGATTGGTAATGTTGATGTGAAATTTCGTGACGCGCCAACCATTGATTTCAGAATCCCATTGTGATGTGCCGGTTACCATCGCCCAGCGCCATTCTCCACTTCGATGACGAAATCGGTAACTGAACTGAAATGTTTCTTCTGCCAAAATACTTTCGAAATTGGGCAGAACAATCTTTTGAAGATCTTCAGGATGAACAATCGATAACCACAATTGATGATTGGCTAAAAATTCCGAAGGATGATAGCCAAATAAATCTTCACATCCAGCCGAGCAGTAATCATAGCGATGGCTGTCATCGGAAAAAACATAGGCGCTCATAATGGCCGCAGCCGTGTTGCTTAAAACGGCATTGAGTTTAATTTCCGATTCACGTAGTGCTCGTTCTAAATGGACTCGTTCTGTCACATCCCAAAAAATGCCTTGAATGCCAATAATCTGGCCATCGCTATCCCGAACAGGAGTCTTCACCACCTGCACAAGACTTAATTCAGAACCCTCTTGAGAGCCGCTCAGTGTTGGATGGGGTTCAATGACATCTAAAATATGACCAGTTTCCAAAACCCAGCGTGTTTCTTGGTTGTAGCGAGCTGCTAAATCATTGGGATAGAGGTCATAAACCGTTTTGCCAAAAATTTCTGAATCTGACAAATTCAGCAAGTTTAAAAATGCCTGATTGGCAAAGGTGCAACGCCCCTGACAGTCTTCACGAAAAAGGGATTGTGGTAATACATTGGCTAAGGATTGATAGTGGGCGTTGCTGCGGCGTAGGGCTTCTTCTGTGGCTTTGCGATCGGTGATGTCAATGTAAGCAATGGCGACACCATAGGGGTCTAATGGAATGGGGGCTGCACTGGTCATAATCCAGCGCAAAGTGCCATCGGGCCGCACAATGCCTTGCTCGATATTTTGAATCGGACAACCTTCACGTAAGGCCCGAATTGAGGGATATTCTTCGGCGGGCATGGGGCTACCGTCCGATCGCAAAATTTCCCACACTGGGGAATCGCAGGTGCGCTGAGTATGTTCTTCTTTGGAAACGCCTAAAATTCGTTTGGATTCTGGATTGGCTTCCAAAATCTGACCGCTGGCGTTGGCGATGGAAACCCCAACGGGCAAAATTTCAAAGAGCGTTCGATATTTTTGCTGACTTTCCTGGAGAGCATGTTCTAGTTGAAAGTGCTCTGTGAAGTCAATAATCATGGCGTAATAACCATGAACGCTTTGATCGATCGCTTGGTCGGGAATCAGGGTAGCTCGAATATAGCGCTGGCCTCCTTGGGCATAGGGAATAACACTTTCATAGGTCACAATTTCCCCTTTTAAGACCCGATCGATGTGGGGTTTCACGAATTGATAAGCCTGTTGACCGATTACCTCAGCGACTCGCTTTCCGCAAATCTCTTGAGGACAGAGACCAAACCAATCCTCATAACTTTGGTTAACGTAGCGATAATATAAATCCCGATCGCAATAGGCAATACAAACGGGCAGGAGATCCATAATCTGCTGCCACTTCAAGGGATTATTCAAAAATATTGATGGGGATTTTTGGGCCGGGATGGGCTGACGAGGCTTGGACTCCTCCAGTTTGGCTTGCAGGGCTTTTAGCTGCGCTTGGGCTTCGGCCAAGGCAGTTTGGGATTGTGCAAGCTGTTGTCGTAGATGCTGAACTTCAGGATCAGGCTGGAGGAAGTCAGTCATAGCTAGCGGGGCAGACGTAGAAACAAGTGGTGAATCATGGTTATACCTTGCGATCGGGGCCAATTCTCTGGATTCATCTCCTTATTCATTTTTATGATTGGCCGCATTTGACTGTGTTGCTGGGATCATTAACTTGGGCAAGGGTGACCGATCGGTGATGGGAAATCAATCCTGTTGTGCTTTAATTGCGCTCAAAACAAGTCTTGAAAATAAAGCGCTAGAGATCAAATTTTGAAAATGAAGCCTTAGAAATTAAAGATTGGGAATGAAGCTTTGGGAATTCAGAACTGAGAAGATATCTGAGAAATAACTTGGGGTGCTGGCAAAGCGCTAGTGGTCATGGAGGCAAGGAGCTTAAGTCCCTTGTCTTCGTCGATCAATGGGGTAAGCAGAGTATCAATTTTGACCGTTTAAACATTTTCTGCGAGGGCGATCGAGTTTGGGCCGACATCGTTAATCTTTGCGGGGTTGATCACCCTTAAACCGGATGATTAGTAAGTGAGCTTGGTCACAGATTTCAAGCAATGCTACGGGTTTTCAAAAACCGGGGGATGGGTCAACAGACCGCTTTCCGAATCGGGCTTTGGGGGGATGAATTGCAAAGAGACAAAACTGTTCTTGATCGCGGTGTGATGGTCAGCGCCACTCAAAACCCGATCGGGTCGCTTGTCCGGTTTTGGGCGCGATCGAGCCGTAAGGGCTGTCAGGGTTGCCCTGCCCTTGGGGGCGATCCGGCGGTGACCGAGGGCGATCGATTGCCTGCCCCGATTCCCCCATGCACTGTGCTGGTTCCGCCGACTACACTGAGGACAGCCCCACCCAAGCAAGCTATGGGACTGCCATTCTAATTTCGCCCCGCTCATCCCCATGAAACGTTTGCTGCAACCTTTTCAGGCTCGTTTGTCGCGAACGGTGGCCTTGGGGGTGTTGTTTAGTATTGTGACCATTGAGGCGGTGATTCTCATTCCCTCCTATTGGCGAAGGGAACGTGAGCTAATTGACTACATGCAACGGATTTCCACCGCCAAGGTGGTGACCCTGGCGCGTTGGTCGCAGGCTGCACCGGAGTTTCAGGATCCCGTGCGGTTGGCCCAGCGGTTGGCCAATCAGACAGATGACCCGATTTCCCTGTGGAAGGGGCTGGCATTCTATGACCGATCGGGGCGTTTGGTGGCCACGGTGGGCGAACAGCCTGAGTTGACCATCACGGCGGTGGCCGCGGGTCGCCGTGAACAACTGAGCCGCGATCAACAACGGCTCGATTTGGCTTGGCCGCCCGATGCCAGACGTAACTACACCCTGGTGGTTCGCCACGACATGAACCCGGTTTATGCGGAATTGCGGGCTTTTATTTTCCGCATTCTGGGATTGGTGGTGCTGATTTCGGTGTTTGCAACGGGGGTGACGATGGTGGTGTTGTCGCGGGTGGCGATCGTGCCGATTTTGCAAATGCGCGATGACCTGCGGCGAGCGGCGGACTTAATCAGTCGTGAGGATACCTCTGGGGAGATGTTGTATGCCTGCCAGGTCGATCGCCCCGATGAGTTGGGGGAGGTAATTACGGCCTTCCGGCATATGTATAACCGGATTCACCAGGAAATTTTGGAGCGGCGACGGGCAGAGCGGGAATCGGAAAGCTTGCTGCTGAATATTTTGCCCCCCGCGATCGCGGAACGATTGAAACGGGGCGAACACCCGATCGCAGAACGGTTTGAACAGGCAACGGTGCTGTTTGCGGATTTGGTGGATTTCACCGGACTAGCAGCCCACATCACCCCGGGCGAGTTGGTGCAACAGCTCAATCACATTTTTTCCACCTTTGACGCGCTGGCCGATACCTATGGCCTCGAAAAAATCAAGACGATCGGGGATGCCTACATGGTCGTGGGGGGTGTTCCGGATCCGCACCCGGACTGTGTGACGGCGGTGGCGGAAATGGCGCTGGCCATGCAACGGGCGATCGTGGCCTACCAGCCCGCCGCCGACTCCACCCAGCACCCCTTTTCGATCCGGATCGGGATCCACACGGGGCCGGTGGTGGGCGGTGTGATTGGCATCCGCAAGTTTATTTACGACCTGTGGGGCGACACGGTGAACACGGCCAGCCGAATGGAGTCCCATGGAATGCCGGGCCAAATCCAGGTGACCGAAGCGGTTTACCAAACCCTGCGCGACCGCTTCCAATTTGAGCGGCGGGGCGAAATTGCCATCAAGGGCAAAGGCACAATGACCACCTATTGGTTGCTCGATCGATTGGCAACCAACGGCCCCATGAATGGCGCAGCCGCGAACCCGGCGGCCCACCCCCCGATCGCCTCAGGATTGTCGGGAAATCGCCAGCCCTCCTAGGCCTTGGGTGGCGTTACGCCCATCCGAATTTCGGAGCAGAAGGAGGCAAAGGTGGGGCCGTCCGATCGGGTTGTGGTGCTCGATCGAAACCGGAGATTATCGCTAGCAAACCAAATTCGCTCCTCAATCCAGCCACCCTCCACCGGCAGGGTAATCCACAGGGCCCCATCGCTGCCGAAACTGTAGCGACCGGGTTGGGGTTGGCCGTTGCTGCCCGGCGTGGCCAACAGCGGCCCCGCGCCCGACGGATCCGGAGCCAAAGCCAACAGCACCGAGGATCCCAATTCCTTATTCGGAGAAGCCGTGATCGCTTCCCAACGCATTTTCAGCCCCGCCGCGATCGCCTGCGGATCGGCCCCATATTTCTGACAAAGGGCGATCGCCTCCGGTGCGTCGGCCGTTAGGGTCTCCATCCAAAGATCCCCTTTGCCCAAAACGGATTTGCGATCGGTCAAATTGTGGCCCGTCCGTTGGGAAAACCACTTACCCACACATTTTTCTAAAAACTCAGCGATCGTGCTCATGATGAAACAAAGAATTGATGGTTGATTAGGGTTTTGCCGTAAAAAAATACTCAAAAAAGGTCAGGGCTGAAATGGATTTGGCCCTGGGAAGCCGAAAATTTGTTGCGATCGCCTGGCCGGGTCACAGTCTGGATCTGAGCCAGGCCAAGCAACTCAAACTCCCCATGAATCCAGGTTATGAATCCAGGTTATGAATCCAGGGGCTGATCGGCCGCAGGATTCGACGGTTGATCGAGCTGATCAAGCTGTTGCAATCCATAGTGTGCCGCTTCGGCCACCTGGGGATGGCTATCTTTAGCAAGATATTTCAGGGCCGATCGGCTCTTCTCACTGGGCAACTTACCCAACGATTCCGCCAAGCGTTGCCGCACCAGCCAATCATCCGACTGCACAAAGGTCAACATCCGCTCAACGGCTTCCACGGCTCCCACCTCGCCCAGCGCCGCGATCGCCGCCTGCTGCACAATCACCTCCGCACTATCCAGCGCATCAATCAGGGTTTTGCGGGCGCGTGGATCGCCCAAGTTCCCTAACGAAACGGCCGCACTGAAGCGCACCAACCAATCCGTATCCTCATAGAACAGGCGGATCAGGGGTTCAACGGCGCGGGTGTCGTGCAAATAGCCCAGCGCTCCGGCTGCATTGGCGCGGATGCTGTAGTCTTTGTCCGCCAACAGGCCCATCAGCAGATCAAAACATTCCTCTGTGGGCTTCAGTCCTAGGGCAAAAACGGCCATGGTGCGCACTTGCAAATGGTCGTCGTTGAGAACTTTTTTAATCAGCGGTACGGCATCAACCGGCGACACATCCCGCAGAGCCGTGAGGCCCAGGAGCCGATCGCGCGAATTGGGGCTTTCGAGTTGGTCGGCAATGCGATCAAGATTGGGGTCGGACATGGGGTGAGGCTACCAAAACGGATCGACGAATTGGCCGAGCATTTCACCATCATACCAAGGGCCAACTCTCCCCAGACATGACCGGGGATCACGGGGCCAGCCGCGGCCGCAACCAACCCAAATATTCCTCATTGCGTCGTCGATCGATGGAGTGAGCCGATTGTTGCAGTTCTTGGATCACGAACTGTGGCTCAAAAAGTTGCTGAATTTCGGCAATGCTGGTGCCAAAGGGCGGGCCACCGGGGCGATCGTGGGCGAAAAACACCGCCACCAAGGAGCCTTGATCCTTCAGGAGCGATCGCACGGCCTGCACATAGGTCGGCCGCAGACTGGGATCGATCGCACAAAAGCAGGTGTGCTCAATCACCCAATCAAATTGCCCAGCCCAATTGGCCGCCAAATTGAAAATATCCGCCTGCACAAATTCCGCCGCCACACCCCGATCGCGGGCAGCCCGGTCAGCTTCGGCGATGGCAGAAGGGGCCAAATCAAACCCCACGACCTGAAAGCCCCGATCGGCCAAAAACACCGCGTCATGGCCGCGGCCGCAGCCCACCACGGCCATGCGTCCTCCCGGTGTCACATCGGGGCGATCGGCCCAGGCCACCAAAACAGGTGATGGTTGTCCCAAGTCCCAACCGGTTTTGCCCGTTTGGTAGGCCGTTTCCCAAAAATCGATCGTTGATTGTTCCTCGTTCAGAACCATGTTGAGGTGTTTGCCGTTAGTTGATGAATTGGTGAATCAGTTCTTTGACCATTATTCTTTGGTCATTATTTAGGTACGGTCTGACGGTGCTTTTTCCTGTCCAAGATTTCCATCTCGCCCCATTTCACACCCCCATTTCACGACCTCTGAATTATGCAATCGATCGCCCTTCCTCAGGATTCGTTCAATCAACAGTGGCTAGCAGCGATCGCCCCGGAAGATTGGGTGAATCCGCAACCGGCAGATTGCTATGACTTGGTGGTGGTGGGCGGCGGGCCGGCGGGTTTGGTGGCGGCGGCCGGTGCAGCGGGCTTGGGCTTGGGGCTAAAGGTGGCCCTCATTGAGCGCCGCTGGTTGGGTGGGGACTGCTTGAATGTGGGCTGTGTTCCTTCCAAGAGCTTGATTGCGGCGGCCAAAGCGGCCCGATCGCCCGTGGAACCGGAAACCTTTGCGGCGGCCATGGCCCAACTGCGGGCCGTGCGATCTCGCTTGGCGGTGCATGACTCAGCCCAGCGGTTTCAGGGGCTGGGGGTCGATGTGTTTTTGGGCGAAGGGCGCTTTCAAGATCCTCGGACGATCGCAGTGGGTTCCCAAACGCTGCGGTTCAAAAAAGCCGTGATTGCCACCGGAACCCGCCCACATGTGCCGCCAATTCCGGGCTTGGCCGCAGCCGGCTTTGTCACCAACGAGACTCTTTTTAACTGGGTGCAGCGGCCCGATCGCCTGGCCATTTTGGGTGGCGGCCCGATCGGCTGCGAACTGGCCCAGGCCTTTGCCCGACTGGGAACCCACGTGACCCTGATTCAACGGCGATCGCGCCTGTTGCCGCGCGAAAGTGCTGCCGCCGCTGCCATTGTGCAACGGGCCTTGGAGCGGGAGGGAATCACGGTGTTGACGGGGCAAACGGTGACCCAAGTGGATCGATCGCCCTTGGGTTGTGAAATTCAGATGGCCCAACATCCTGCGATTGCTGTGGATGAAATTCTGGTGGCTGCTGGTCGATCGCCCAATGTTGAAACCCTGAACCTGGAAGCGGCCCAAGTGGCCCTTGGCCCCCAAGGAATCGCCGTCAATGATTTTCTGCAAACCAGCAATCCTCGCATCTTTGCGGCGGGCGACGTGTGCCAGGGCGATCGATTCACCCACGCGGCCGATGCGGCGGCCCGTCTTGTTTTGCAAAATGCGCTATTCACGCCCTTTGGCCTGGGCAAGGGCCGCTGGGGCAAGGTCACCATGCCCCGAGTCACCTACACCGATCCGGAAGTGGCCAGCGTGGGCTGGATTGATCCCGGAGAGGGAATTAGCCCAATTGTCCCGGGGCCGGCCCCTCGGTTGATTGAAGTACCCTTAAGCCAAGTTGATCGGGCCCAGACCGATCGGGTTGCCGAAGGGTGCTTGCAAGTGTGGCTAGCCCCTGATCGAGACCAAATTTTGGGGGCCACGCTCATTGCTCCCCACGCGGGCGAAACCATTGGCGAAATTACCTTGGCCATGGCCGCCGGTTGGGGGCTGGGCCGGCTCGCCAAAGTGGTGCATCCCTACCCCACCCAGGCTGAATGCATCAAAAAAGCGGCGGATGCCTATCGCAAAACTCAACTGTCCGATCGCACCCGCCAGTTACTGGGCTGGTTGCATCGTTGGAGCTAGGTCGCCTCTCGATCGCAGACGGCGGGCCCCAAGCAAGCCGCCTGGTTTGGTTGGCTTAGCCACCTGCCTACCCCAGACACCGCTTCTGACCCTTCCCTCTTCTTCCCTCTCCACTGAACGACTGCTATGAAACGACGGGATTTGCTGTATGGCCTCGGCGCTGCCGGTAGCGCGATCGTCCTCAACAATTGCACCTTCGCGCCCAGCACGCCCCAGCGCAGCCGCCGAGCTGCGTTGTTCAAGGTGGCGATGCTGTTGCCTCGGGGCGCAGACAGTGACGATTGGTGCCGAGAAGGGATGACCGGCCTCGGGCGCATTGAGCGGGAATTAAACGCAGAAATTGCCTACACCGATGACATCAATAAGGGGTTACCTGCCAGCTTGCCGCAAGCGCTCGATCGCTACGCCAAAGAAGGTTTCGGCTTCATCATTGGCCACAGCGGAACCTTCCGCGACGATATGGTCAAGGCGGCGGTGCGCTACCCCCGTACCCGTTTTGCCATAGTGGCTAGCGACAGTGGCAACAACCGGAATTTCGGAGCCTTGGGCTATCGCAATGCTGAATTGGGCTATCTATTGGGGGCAACCTTGGCCTTGCAGCCCAAATTGCAACATATTGGCCTCGTCACCAGCCTGCCCACCCCGCCCATTAAGCAATTCAACTTAGCCTTTCAAAATGCCCTGCGCCGCTTTGCCCCCGATCGCAAGCTTTCGATCGAATGGGTGGGGAGTTTTGATGATGAACCCAAGGCGATCGCCCTCACCCAAAAGCTGATCGGCGCGGGAATTGATGGCTTGGCCATGAACTGTTGGACGAATAATCCTGCCATTGTTAACGTAGCGGTCGATCGCCAATTGCCCATGGTGGTGTTGGGCCCCGATTCTCGCAAATTGGCCCCCAACTTAATTTTGGCCAGTGGCCTCATCCACGTGCCAGAGCTAATTTTGCATGGGGCCCGGCTGGCCCAACGGGGACGTTGGGAAGGTCGCCAATACCTCTTTGGGCTATCAGAACGGGTGCTGGAATTTATTCCCACCACTGGTAACCTGAACCCTGAGAGTCAAAAGGAAATTGCGGATCTTCATGACCAAATTCGTAGCGGCCGCTTGGAGGTTTTAGAGGAGCGTTAAGCCATCAGGGTTTTGGGATTGGATCAAGTACTCTCAATCTCTCGTGGCAATTACCAGCGCACTTAAAACAGGTATTGATTTAGGTATTGGCTTTGGTATTGGCCATGATTGAATTTGGGGTTTTGGTTGAATTTAGTTCAGTGGGGATCAATCCGCTCGGAAAATTCCTCCTAGACTGCAAGCTGAATAGCCAAGGAGTTGAGGTATCGCAAGGAACAAGCTGAACAGCAAGAAAATAGATGTACAGCTTGATAGACCGAATCAACCGACCAATGGACGGGTTCATCGATCAACCTATCGATCAACTTATTGATCTCTTGGTTGATCCCTTGATTGAGGTGCAAGCTGATCAGCCAATGGACAAGCTGATGAGTCGGCTGATGAATGGGTGAATTCATCAATTGGGCTATGAGTCAATTGGCCGGTTGATTGATGGGTCGATTAACCGATTAATCCATGTGCTGGCTGATGTGCTGGCTGATGTATGGTTGGGCTATGGGTTTAACAGCAACAGTTGCTCGCCAAATGATGCCGAAGGTTAAGGTGCAGGGGAAAGTGCTGAACAATCGTCAACCCTCTGCTGCCGGCGAGGCGTTATGGATTAGCCACGAATGAGGCTCAAACAACGGTTTCAGCAATTGGTGAACTATCGCCGCTGGTGGCCCATGTCCCTGGCGCTGCAAATCCGTTTGGGGCTGACTTTGATGGTCTCCCTGGGAACGCTGGCCACTGGGGCCCTGTTGGCCTACAACAGCACTCAGGTGCAACTGAAAACGCTGCATCAGTTGCAGGCGGCCCAATCGCGGGCGGTGGCTGAGCGCATTAGCACCTATCTCGAGGATTTCCAGCGCAAATTGGGCTATTTGTCGCGGGTGACGGGGTTGTCGGAGTTGCCCGTGCCGGTGCAGCGATCGCTCCTGGAGGCGTTGATTCGCCACGATTCGGCCTATGAGATGGTGGCAATTTTGGATCGATCGGGACAGCCCGTCACCTTTGTGGCCACAGATCCTCTCTTTCGTCCCCAAAACCAAAACCACACTGTAGCCTTCTCGCGGGCCTACCGCTGGGCCGAAGACTATGTGGGTTGGGTGGAGTCAGAGCAGCTCCACGATCGGCGGGTGCGCTGGATCATGATGAGCGTGCCCATTCGCGATCGCTCGGAGCAAATTTCGGGGGTACTGCTGGCCCGGGTGAATTTAGATTTCCTGGATTCTGTGCTCAGCGAGGCCTGGAGTGAGGAGGCGGGCTATACCTATTTGCTCGATCGGCGCAATGTGGTGCTAACGGTCAGCGATGCTGATCCCACCACCTTCGCTCCTATTAATTTAGAGCTAGAGGGGCAACACCTAGCGGAACATTTGGATCAGGCGATCGCGGGGGAGGTGACCCAATATCAAGGCTTAAAACAGGCGCAGGTGATTGGAACCGTTGCGCCCATCCCCTCCAGCAACTCCAGCGGCTGGCGAGTGGTGACGGAGTTGCCCTTGGCCGATGCCTATGCGCCGCTGCGTGACCTGATTTTACAGATGACCCTTGGGGCGATCGCGGCGGGAGCGGCGGCCGGCTGGCTCAGTTGGCGCTTGGCCCACCGGGCGATCCATCCCTTGCAATTGCTGACCTATGAGGTGATTAAGCTCGATCGGGCTTCCTTTCTGCAACTCCATCAACACAGCCACATTGACCAGCTCGCGGCCACCCACGATCGCCATGAGCTGGGTATTTTGGCGCGGGCTTTCAAGGACATGGCCCACCGGCTGGGGGAATCTTTTGTGGCCTTGGGCAAGGCCAATGAAGAATTGGAACAGCGAGTTTTGGAACGGACGATCGAACTGCAACGGGCCTTGGATGATCTGCGCCATACCCAATTGCAACTAATCAAAACCGAGAAAATGTCCAGTGTGGGTCAATTGGTGGCCGGATTAGCCCACGAAATTAATAATCCCGTGAGCTTTATTTTTGGCAACCTTGCCCATGCTCGTTCCTATTTTGAAGATATTGTTGAACTACATCAAATTTGTATTCAAGAATTGGGCTATCAGTCCGATGAACCCATGGAACAAGCCCTGGCCAAGTTGCCAGAGAGAATACGCGAGAAATGGGAAGAAATTGAATATGATTTTATTCTCCAAGACTATCCAAAATTGCTGCAATCCATGGAATATGGAGCAGTTCGCATTCGGGATTTGATTCGCAACTTGCGAGAATTTGCGCGCCTGGATGAGGCCGAAGTCAAAATTGTTGACCTCAATGCCAGTCTTGAAAGTACCCTGACGATCTTGCAAAATCGACTGGGGCCCATGCCAACTCGCTCTTGCATTACCTTGCATCGATCGCTTGGAGAATTGCCCGCCGTCACTTGCTATGCGGGCCAGCTCAATCAGGTGTTTCTGCAAATTTTGAGCAATGCGATCGACGCGATGGATTTGTTGCCCAATGATGAACAGCCGCAATTGTGGATCACAACCGGTTGCCTCGATGAAGCAATTGTGATTTCGATTCGAGACAATGGCCCCGGTTTGGATGAATCCGCCGCCAACAAAATTTTTGATCCCTTTTTCACCACCAAGCCGGTGGGTCAAGGCACAGGATTGGGCCTATCAATTAGCTATCAAATTGTTGTGGAAACCCATGGCGGTTCCTTGGAAGCCAAGAACCATCACCAAGGGGGGGCGGAATTTACCATTACGTTACCGCTCGATCGGCTGACACAGTTGGCACGCCGCACCGTTCCCCATGACGCGGATGCTGATCATGATCTGGCCATTGATCCCAGGGAAGGAATTGCCCAAGCTTCTGCGAATCGGGTCAATAGCAATAGCAATACGATCACCACCAGTCCGGCGGCGACGGTGGGCATTCCGCTAATTTAGCGCCATGGTTCTCCAACTTCTTTGAAAACGATTCAGTGCAGTTGGTGACATAGGGCGGTTGAGCTGATTGATCTGCCTTATCCTTACATTCTTAGGACTACCGCGCGGGCAAGCACCAATAGTTGTGGAGACAAGGGGCTTAAGCCCCTTGTCTAAGTCGATCACTGGGGCGTACAGAGTAGCAATTTTGGTTTTTCAGACATCCTCTTAGGTGACGGACTGGAAGAAGTTGATCGTGGCGTGCAGGGCTTGGGCAAACCGATCAATTTCTTCGATCGTGTTGTAAAAATACAGGCTGGCGCGGGCGGTGGAAGCAATGTTCAGGGACTTGTGCAGGGGTTGGGTGCAGTGGTGACCCGATCGAATGGCGATTCCCTCTTGATCCAAAAATGAGGAGAGATCGTGGGCGTGAATCCCATCCACGGTGAAGGCCGCCAGAGCCGCCCGGCCGGACCCATCCGCCTGGGGACGGGGGCCATAGATGCGCACTTCGGGAATGGCCCCGAGGCGATCGAACAGGTGGCGGGTTAATTCCGCTTCGTAGTGATGAATGGCATCCATCCCGATCGCGCTTAGGTAATCGATCGCCGCGCCCAGGGCGATCGCCTCGCCAATGGCCGGTGTGCCTGCTTCCAGTTTGTGGGGCAAGTCCGCATAGGTCGATCGCTCCAAATCTACCTCGGCAATCATTTCCCCACCCCCCAAAAAGGGCGGCATCGATCGCAGCAATTCCAGCTTGCCGTAAAGGAAGCCAATGCCCGTTGGGGCGCACATTTTGTGGCCAGAAGCCACCAGCCAATCACAATCCAGCGCTTGCACATCCAGGGCCAAGTGGGGCGCACTTTGGCAAGCATCCAGCAAGACTTTGGCTCCCACCGATCGAGCGGCGGCCACCACCTCGGCCACGGGCAAAACACAGCCCAAGGTGTTGGACACATGCACCAGGGAGACCAGTTTGGTGCGATCGGAAATCAGCGATCGCAACTGCTCCAAATCCAAAGATTCCGTGGCATCCAAGCCCACGAATTTCAGCACTGCCCCCGTGCGTTGGGCCACCAATTGCCAGGGCACTAAGTTGCTGTGGTGCTCTGCCACGGACAGGATAATTTCATCGCCCGCTTGCAGTTGGCTCATGCCCCAACTGTAGGCCACCACGTTGATCGCTTCGCTGGCATTGCGTGTGAACACAATTTCCTGAAACGATCGGGCATTCACAAACTTAGCCACTTTTTCCCGCGCCGCTTCATAGGCATCCGTGGCCCGCATACTCAGGGTGTGAACCCCGCGATGCACATTGGCGTTGTCCCACTCGTAATAGTGCCGCAAGGCATCAATCACCTGTCGGGGCTTTTGGGAAGTCGCCGCATTGTCCAAATACACCAGCGGCTGATCATGCACCCGCTGATCCAGGATCGGGAAATCGGGGCGCACCTGTTGGGCGATCGAGCGGGGCAAGGTGAGGGTCATGGCACAGGGAACAGAACAAGAGGATGAAGTAGACCTAATGACCAACCGGGAGCAGGGGTGATTGGCTCGCGATCAACCGAGGCGATTGGTGAATGGCGATTAATGAGGCTCTAGCTTGCGCTGCCTGGATTAATCCGTTGGGCAATTTGGCGAGCCAAGGTCGATCGCAATGAGGCGATCGGGAGGCGATCCAAAATTTCCCCCGCAAACCCATCCAACAGGAGCGATCGAGCCGTGGCCAAATCCAAGCCACGACTACGACAGTAAAACAGCTCCGTTTCCTCCAGTTGGCTGACCGTGGAACCGTGAGAACACTTCACATCATCCGCAATGATTTCCAGTTGCGGCTTGGTGTCCACCCGCGCCTTGGGCGACAGCAACAAATTGCGGTTGAGCTGGGCGGCGTTGGTTTGTTGCGCATCGTGATCCACAAAAACCCGTCCATTGAAGACCGTGTGGCCCCGATCGTCCGCAATACACTTGTGCAACTGATCGGCGGTTCCGTGGGGATGGCTCAACACCAGGGAGCTATGGGTGTCCGTTAACTGCTCACCGGTGGCCACCGACAACCCGTTCAGGATGGTTTCAGTGCCGGGGCCCGTTTGGGCAATGTCGATCGAGTGACGGGCGATCGACGCACCCTGGCTGATGGTGGTTAGGGTGTAGTGACTGTTCCAGTCTTGGGAAATGGCGGTTTTGCCGATGTGGATCGCCTGTTCGCCTTCCCGTTGCAGCCGCACATGGTGCAGGGTGGCGCAATTTCCCAGCACCACTTCCATCACGCTGTTGGTGCAATAGCCGCCTTGCCCGATCGCCACATAGTCTTCAATCAGGGTGCAATGGCTGTCGCCGGCCTTGGCCAACACCAAGCAACGGGGCTGACTGATTGCCGGTTGATCCGCCGTGGCCACATGTAGCAGGTGAATGGGTTTGGCCACCTGCACGCGGCGTTCCAGCTCAATCACCACACCATCGTTCAGGCCGGCCGTATTCAGCACAGAGAAGGCATCCTGACTGCCTTGTTGGCCCAGGTGACTCGCCAAGCGCTCCCGATCGGTCACGGCCGCCAGCGAGCCGATCGTGACACCATCGGGCAACCCGACCAGATTCGACAGTTCCGGCGCAAACCGACCGTTCACCACCACCACCCGCACCGATGCTTCGGGAATGGCAAACGCCGCGATCGCCTCCGGTTCAAGGGTGGTCAGCTCCGGGGCCCGCAACGCGATCGCCAACATGGGCGATAGATCCGTAAACCGCCAATCCTCATCTCGCGTCGAAGGCAACGCCATTTCCTGCGCCACGGCCTGGGCCTGTGATCGCAGCCGCTGCACCAATTCCCAATCGGTTGCCGGAGTGGCCGCCGTCACCGTGGCCAGCAAGCCTGCGTAATAGGTCGATCGCTGGGCTGCCTTGCTCGGTGCTCGATCGCCCGGCGTTGAGTTCGCCGTCAGTGCGTCCAAATCTGCCTTGTTCAAGTCCGTTAAACCACTCAAATCCACGCCCATCGTTACACCCCCACCGGCTGCAACTCGTCCACCCAGTCGTAGCCTTTGGCTTCCAATTCCAGCGCCAATTCCTTATCGCCCGTCATCACGATTTTGCCGTCGTACATGACATGGACATAATCCGGCACGATGTAATCCAGCAACCGTTGGTAGTGGGTGATCACCAGCATCGCATTCTTTTCGTTTGCCAGTTGATTCACTCCCTCGGCCACAATCCGCAGGGCATCAATATCTAAGCCGGAATCCGTTTCATCCAGCACGGCCAAGGTGGGTTCGAGCAGCGCCATTTGCAGGATTTCGTTGCGCTTTTTCTCACCACCCGAGAAACCTTGATTCACGCTGCGATCGAGGAAGGACGCGTCCATTTGCACCACTTGCAGGCGATCGCGCACCACATCCTCAAAATCAAAGGGATCCACTTCCTCCAATCCCTGGTGTTTACGGCGGGCATTGTAGGACGCGCGCAGAAAATCCAGGTTGGAAACCCCGGGAATTTCTACCGGGTATTGGAAGGCCAAGAACACCCCCGATCGGGCCCGTTCTTCCGCTTCCAATTCCAAGAGGTTTTGTCCTTCAAAGACCACCTCGCCACCGGTCACCTCGTAGGCCGGATGTCCTGCCAAAATTTTGGAAAATGTACTTTTTCCAGAGCCATTGCGACCCATAATCGCGTGAATTTCGCCGGCCTTAATTTCCAGGTTCAGGCCCTTCAAAATTGGCGTGTCATTCACATTGGCGGTGAGGTTTTTGACCGAAAGGACGGTCGGTGCATTATCAACAATCATCGTGGCCCTTCAACCCTCAAAAACAGGCTTCCAATTCAACAAGTAAGCTCAACAAATAAGCTCAACAAACAGGCTCAACAAACAAGGGACTTAGAGCCTGTCGTCATTTCCCTCGCCGTAGGGGTTGGGTCTCCCAACCCTAACCCGGGCGATCGCTCTAACCTTGTCCACCCCTGGGAACATCTAAGGATCACGGGAACTGAGTGGGGAGACCCCGCCCCTACGACTGCTCGGTTGGGAGAACGAGGTTATCAGGGTTTCAGGCGATTTGACGACACACCTTAAGCCCCTTGTTTCCAATCCCGATCGACCCAGTGCCGTTAGCCCACCGAGCCTTCCAACTTCAGGCTGAGGAGTTTGTCGGCTTCCACCGCAAATTCCATGGGCAACTGGTTAAACACATCTTTACAGAAGCCCGAAATCATCATTGAAACGGCATCTTCGGCGGAAATGCCCCGTTGCGCCAAATAGAACAATTGGTCTTCGCCAATCTTGGACGTGGTGGCTTCGTGCTCCACCCTGGCCAACTCGTTCTGCACCTGGATGTAGGGATAGGTGTTGGCTTGGGCATTGCTGCCAATCAACATCGAATCGCATTGGGAATAGTTGCGCGCCCCATCGGCATTGGGCCCCACTTTCACCAGGCCGCGGTAGCTGTTTTTGGACTTGCCCGCCGAAATGCCCTTCGAGACGATCGTGCTGCGGGTGTTTTTGCCAATATGCACCATCTTCGTACCGGTGTCGGCCTGTTGACAGTTATTGGTGAGGGCAACGGAATAGAACTCCCCGATCGAGTTATCACCCACCAGCACACAACTGGGATATTTCCAAGTAATGGCTGATCCCGTTTCCACCTGTGTCCAAGAAATCTTGGAATTCCTGCCTTTGCAGAGGCCGCGCTTGGTCACGAAGTTATAAATTCCGCCCTTCCCGTTCGCATCCCCGGCATACCAGTTTTGCACCGTGGAATATTTGATGCTGGCATTGTCCAGGGCCACCAATTCCACCACCGCCGCATGGAGTTGGTTGCTGTCATACATAGGAGCCGTGCAACCTTCCAAATAGCTGACGGAGCTGCCTTCTTCAGCCACAATCAACGTCCGCTCAAACTGACCGGAATCCCCGTTGTTGATGCGGAAGTAGGTGGACAATTCCATGGGGCATTCAACGCCCTTGGGAATATAGACAAAGGAGCCATCGCTAAACACAGCGGAGTTGAGGGCCGCAAAGTAGTTATCCGCGATCGGGACAACGCTGCCCAAATATTTTTTAACCAGCTCCGGATGCTCCTTGAGGGCCTCAGAAATGGGGCAGAAAATTACCCCATGTTCTGCGAGCTTTTCGCGGAAAGTGGTGGCCACGGAAACGCTGTCAAAGATGGCATCCACCGCCACATTAGCCAGCCGCTTTTGCTCCGAAAGGGGAATTCCCAATTTCTCGAAGGTTTCGAGCAGGGTCGGATCAACTTCATCTAAGCTCTGCTTCTTTTGCGTTTGCTTCGGAGCGGAGTAGTAAATGATGTCTTGATAGTTGATCGAGGGATAGTTCACATCGGGCCAGGTCGGCTCCGTCATCTTCAGCCACTGGCGGTAGGCCCGCAGCCGAAATTCCAGCATGAACTCTGGCTCGTTTTTCTTGGCCGAAATGGCGTAGATTGTCTCTTCACTCAGACCCCGAGGCAGGGTATCTGACTCGATGTCGGTGACGAAGCCGTACTTATAGGGTTGGTTAACGAGGGTGCTGACGGATGCGCTCATGGCTCGTGGGGACTGGCGTTCTTCTCGGAGGGGGCGGGGGCCATCGGCGGAATGGACGATCGCACCTTTGGCTACCGGGGCGATCGAACGGATTGTAACCACTCACCGCGCGGAAAATCGCGGGAGTTGGCAGCGCTAGCGCATGTTTAGGATTTCGTCGAGGCCGATTTCCTGCTGCTCGCCCCGGAAATCATTGTCAGGGGTTAGAAACAACATGCAGTGACATTCATAGCGCTCGCGCATGGGCACACAAGGACAGTTCCAATAGGCAGCGGCCACTTCGGCTTCCTTGTCTTCGTAGTGCCGACAGGGGCAAAGGGGCGAGCCGAGTTCGTCCTTGTGGCGGGCGAGACCTTCGATCACGACAGCGGTCACGCCCGGATCAGCGCAAAAGTAAGTGCCGGTACGTTTGGCGTAGCTTTCAGCGAACTTCCGAACTGCATCAAGGCTCTTTTCGCTGGCGTGGGTCGTTGCATTGTCCATGTCGGCGGGTCTCTAGAAATTAACGGTGGGGTTTGTATAATGACCTTGATTGCTAAAACAACTTGATTGTTGCGTAATCGTCTTTAGCGTACTTTAGCAACGCAAAAGTTGTCAAAGCCTGAGCGATCGAGGCCAGAATATAACAATAGGCTGTTTTCTTAACCGGTTGTTTTGAACGGGCCGATTCACGGTCGATCGACTGGCTGCCGCTGCCGAATGCTGCCCAATCCACGATCCACGGTCTGAGCGAATGAGTGCTCTTCAGCAAGCGTCCACGAAGCATGACATTTTGAAATACCTCCTCCAGCAGGGAGAAGCCACGGCCCAACGGCTGGCGGAGGCGCTGGGCATCAGTCCACAGGCCACCCGTCGCCACCTGAAGGATCTCGAAAGCGAGGGGCTGATTTTGCACGAGGCAGCCAGGGGCGGCACGGGTCGTCCCCAGCACCTTTATCGGTTGAGTCCGGCGGGGCGATCGCAATTTCCCGACAACTACGATGAATTTGCCGTGGATTTGCTCCACACCCTGACCGAAACGATCGGGAATGACCAAGTGCAGTCCCTGCTGCGGCAACAGTGGGTGCGCAAGGCCTTGGACTACCGCCGACATCTGGGCGCGGGAAATTTGCGCGATCGGGTGGCTCGGTTGGTGGACTTGCGCCGCGCCGAGGGCTACATGGCCGAGTGGGAAGCGATCGAGCCGGAAGCCGACGGCCACCCACGCTACTTGCTGGTGGAACACAACTGCGCTATTTCCACCGTGGCCGAGTCCTATCCCGGCGTTTGTGCCCATGAGTTAGAAATGTTCGCGATCGCCCTCCAGGGCTGCAAGGTGGAACGCACCCACTGGATTGTGGGCGGCGAGCACCGTTGTGGCTACTCCATCCAAGAGTCGGAAACCACCCCCACCCCCGCAACCCGCGCCAACTAGGCTCGCTCCACCCGGCCCCACAACCAGAGGGGCGCGATAAGGAAGGGCGCGATAAAGAGAGGTGCGATCAAGGTGCAAGCGATCGGGTCAGAAATCGGGCTAAGGTTAACTAGCGGGGGGTTGCCGATTGCAGCGCGCCTGTTCAACTCCGCCTGTTAATCCCACCCATTCCAGCCCGCCCATTGCCTCTCGGGTGCTGTCTCCCCAATCTGGGTGAACCGAGCCGAGCGATCGCGATGGAAACCATCCGCCTCGATGCCTATGCCGCTGAACAATCCTATGAATCCTCAGGGTTTGGAGTTTTTGACCCCCGAAGAGTCTGCAAAGGTCGATGCGGCTCTGTTGTCTCAGCCCGAAAAGTTTTTAACGCGGTTGACCCTCTCGTCTTTGAAACTGCTGCGCTACATTGCCGAGGACGAGGGCGTGGCGATCGAAGCGTTAACCCATGATCAGGTGATTGCTTGGTTTGAGCGCGATGCAAAGCGTAAGCGCGAGCAGGGAATTGATGCGACAGTGCTGAAGTGGGATGTTTAGATCGGTTTACAGACCTGTTCTGGTGGGTCTGTTTTTGATAGATTTTGGGTCTAATTTCCTTTTGAATTGCCTTTCAATTTCCCTTTTAGCTTCAATTTCACGTTCAATCTCACGTTCAATTTAAGTTCAATTCCCACTCTAATCCCAACTCTAATTCCCGATTTACAACACCACCATGCTTGACTGGCTCCACACCCTTCTGGGTCACGATCATCACGCCCTGTCCCAATCGATCCAAGCAAGTTGGCAGTTTGGGTTTTCTGCCTTGCAAACCAGCCCTGCCAGTGAATTTTCGCGGGGCTATTGTGTCCAAATCTGTGCCTTTCTGGTTCCGGCCAATTTGTTGGCGACGATTCAAGCATTGGTGATGATGGTGATTGATCGCCCTCTGCGCGATCGATTGGTAATTGGTTTGGTCGGTAGTGTTTACGCCACCTTGATGGTGTTGCATGTGGCAACCTGGTTTGCGGTGGGCGTGGTGATGGCTCCGACCTATGTGTTGCTGTCGTTGGCGGTGGTTTGTTTGGTGATGAATGGAGCAATCATTGGAAAAGCAGTTCGATCGAGATCCAACTTGAGCAGCTCCGTCGCCGCTTCGGCCCCAGCTCTCTAGAACTGCACCATTAAGACTGCGAGGACTGCACCAATAGGACTGCACCAATAGGACTGCACCAATCAAACTGCACCAATCGATACCCATCGATAAAGGCCAAAAGAGATGCCTTTTGCATAGGCACAAGTTCAAACCGATCACCATCTTTAAAAGATCAACCCAAAAAAGCTCCAAAGGTCAGCCCAAAAAGCAGACAAGGGGCTTAAGCCCCTTGCCCCCATCATCTTGTCAGCCCACAATCTTGCTGTGGAAGAATCAGGGCTGTCATCAATTGAATGAACCTGAATGAACCCAAATCAGCTTGACCTAGATCAAACCTAGATCAGCTTGATGGCCCGCAGGGTGAACATCATGCCCGCTGCCACGCCCAACATGCCGCCAAAGAAGATGAAATAAGTAATTGCGCCAGACATGGGCCAAGCCTCCCAATGGATTCTGAAAAATGGGTTAGTCCCTAACCATTGAACCATCCCGCGCTAAAATACGGCCCGCTCTGGTTTTTTGCCGTTCGTTCACTGTTGCTGGCGCAATTGCGCTTTGGGTTATGGCCGCTACGATTCGCGTAAATTTACCCCAAAATGCCTACGACATCGCGATCGGGGCGGGCTTGCTCGATCATGTGGGCGATTGGATGCGCGAGCGATCGACCCAAACCAATCCCAAGGTTTTGCTGGTCTCAAACCCGCAAATCTTCAAGCGCTATGGCGATCGGGTGATCGCGTCTCTGCGGGCCGCGGGTTACCAAGTCCAAAGCTGCATTTTGCCCGCTGGTGAGCGCTACAAAACCCCCAGCTCTCTCCAAAAAATTTACGATGCGGCGCTCGATTTCCGTTTGGAGCGATCGAGCGTCATGTTGGCGCTGGGCGGCGGAGTGATTGGCGATATGACCGGGTTTGCGGCCGCCACTTGGTTACGGGGCATCGCCTTTGTTCAAGTGCCCACCTCGCTGTTGGCCATGGTGGATGCCGCGATCGGGGGCAAAACCGGCATTAACCATCCCCGAGGCAAAAACCTGATTGGGGCGTTTCACCAACCGAGGCTGGTGTTGATTGATCCCGAGGTGTTGGCCACCCTGCCGGTGCGGGAATTGCGGGCGGGCATGGCGGAGGTGATTAAATACGGCATTATCTGGGATCCAGACCTGTTCGATCGGCTGGAAGCGGCCCCACGCCTCGATCGATTTGCCGCCATTCAACCCCTGTTGGGCGAAATTTTGCAGCGATCCTGCCAAGCCAAGGCCGATGTGGTGGCCCAAGACGAAAAAGAAGGGGGCCTGCGGGCCATCCTCAACTATGGCCACACGATCGGCCATGCGATCGAGTCATTGACCAACTACCGCTTGGTGAACCACGGGGAAGCCGTGGCGATCGGGATGGTGGCGGCGGCCGAGTTGGCGGCCAAGATGGGCCTGTGGGATGGGGGCAACTGTGCCCGACAACTGGCGGTGATTCAAAAAACGGCCCTGCCCGATCGCGTGCCGGCCAGCCTAGATCCGGAAGCGATCGCTGACTCCTTGCTGTTAGATAAAAAAGTCAAAGACGGCAAAGTTCGCTTCATCTTGCCCACTCGGATCGGAGCCGTTGAAATGGTTGATCAAGTTCCCGCTGATGTGTTGTACCCAGTGCTGCGAGCCTTACAGGGTTAACAGCGGGGCCCCTGAGCACCGGTCTCTGGCTGGATGCTGGCTTTTCCCGGGTTCGGTCAGTGTTCGGCCAAATGTAGTAGACTCTGCCTGACGCGGGTTCTCGTTGCATTCTGAAACGTTGGTAGCCCCATGTTCCCGTATTTGTTTCATTTCATTGCGTTTCTGGCGGCGGCGGCCATTGTGATGTGGACAACGCCGATCGTCCGGGCTGCGGGCCTCAAAACTGGGCGCTTTGATCTCCCCAACGAGCGTAAAATGCACGATCGCCCCATGGTTCGACTGGGGGGAATTTCGATCTTTTGCGGCGCGATCGCAGCCCTCGGTCTGGTCTGGTGGCTGGGCGGCTTTGAAACCGCCAGCTCCCACAAAATCAATGAAATTATTGGTGTTTTAGGGGGCGGGATCGCCTTTTTTGCGATCGGGCTTGCGGATGACCTCTATGGTCTTTCTCCCTTCACGCGCCTGGCCATCCAAACCGCCGTCGCCACCGTTTGTTGGCATGTGGGCGTTAGCATCGACTTCCTCACAATTCCCGGCTTGGGCCTGGTGCAATTGGGCTGGCTGAGCTTGCCCATCACCGTCCTCTGGTTAGTGGGCATGGTGAACGCCATCAACTGGATTGACGGTCTGGATGGTTTGGCGGCCGGCGTTTCCGGCATTTCCGCCACCGTCATGATGTTTGTGGCTCTGTTTATGAACCAGCCGGCCGTGGGCCTGATTGCCGCAGCCTTGGCGGGTGCGGCCCTCGGATTTTTGCGCTACAACTTCAACCCTGCCCAAATCTTTATGGGAGATGGGGGAGCCTATTTTATGGGCTTTGTGCTGGCGGGGGTAGGGGCGATCGGCCTGGTGAAGGTGACCGCCGTAACTTCTGTGTTGCTGCCTTACCTGATTCTGGCGGTTCCGTTGCTGGATATGTCGGCGGTCATTCTCGATCGCCTGCGCAACGGTAAGCTGCCTTGGATTGCCGACAAGCGACACTTACACCACCGCCTTTTGGATGCCGGCCTGTCCCATCGGGCGGCCGTTTTGTTTATTTATGCCCTGACCCTGTGGGTGGGGACCCTGGCTCTGGCTTTTTCCGGAATGCCCAGCGGTCTTGGCTATGCCCTCGCGGCCACCGCCGTTTTGAGCTACATGGGCTGGCAAGTTTGGCGACAGGCCAAAAACCCCTCCTAGGGCTGACCGGATGGATCCGATCGCCCTACTGATCGGCCTGGGGCTGGGCGGAGCGATCGGCTGGTGGGGGCGTGCTGCTTGGCGATCGCCCAAACCCGATTCATCGCCCTCCTTGGATCAGCTTCAGCATTACCTGTGGCAGTGGCACGATCGCCACGCCCAATCCTTAGATCTGTCACTTGATCGACAGACAACCCTAGAACAGCACTTGCAAGCCTTGGGCGATCGGTTAGGGGCGATCGAGCAACAGCTCAACACCTTGCCCGCTGTCTCGATCGACCCCGAACCCACCCCCCTAGCCTCAGAGATCGGGTTCGATTACCTGCCCCTCAACGACCTGCTCGGCAATGGACAATGGCAAGCCGCCGACACCGCCACCCGAGACTATTTGCTAGCGGCCTTGGGCAAATCAACCCAGGATTCCCTCACCCCCGACGATCTCCAGCACCTGCCACTCACGGACTTAGCCACCATCAACCAGCTTTGGGCCTACTGGAGCGGTGGTCGGTTTGGTTGGACAGCTCAACAGGCCGCCTGGCAAGCGGCCCAAGGCGACTATGGGCAATTTTGCGATCGGGTTGGTTGGCGCAAAGGCGAATCCTGGTGCTACGCTGACGAACTTTCCTTCCGCGACAATGCACCCATCGGCCATTTGCCCACCATTGTTTGGACAAAACGCGCCTGCTATGGCCTAGGAGCCGTTCCCGTGTCGAGCCTGTTAGCTGCCCTGCTCGATCGCCTGGCTCAGGCCGATCGCTGAAGCCCATCTGGGCCACGGTTAATTCCCCAAAAGCGAAGGACTACGAGCAATTCACCCATCAACCAACCCATAAACCAACCTATCAACCAGCTCATCAACACCATCTAAAATTTGATTGGAATCCCCAGAAAAAACGGTAGATAACCAGTATTACTCAGGATTTTTGTATATAAATTTCCGTAGTAAAACTATTGATTATCAAAACTTATCCATGACTTATTCATGGGAAAAATTCAAAAAAATATCAACCTCCTCACGGCGCACTCAATTACTCCTCCAGGGGCCGATCGGGGCCTAAATTTTCTAAGTCAGCTTCCCAATCAGCTCAAGAATTGCGATCGCGCATTGCTATTCCCAACTATCAATGCTGCTTTAGCAAATCTATAAAAATCACTAATTAAGAAACGAATAGCCATTAGGAGCCAAATCATGCTTACTTTGCTCTCATCAACCGGGGCAATCGATCGTTAAAAATCTTGCAGAAAAAATATTCACCCCAAGCTAATTTTTCAACGATCACGAGTGATTCCTTTGTCGTAGATTAAAAAAGCGATCCGTGGGCAGGCCCACTCCCTTCCCACCCTTAGCTCCCAGTTGGAGTGATTGTTCTTAAACTTCGCAACCAAATCCATGTTCTTACAGGAAACCCTGGCGGCTTTCATCACACGGATGGATGGCATCGCTCCAAGTAATTTTGTTCCCCTGTTTGCGCCCCTGCTGGCCACCGCCGAAGCCGAAAACGCCCCGATCGTTTTGGCTGGCGTGCTTTTATCTCTGGTGATCATTTATTTGTCCAGCAAACTTGGCTCAGAACTGGCCAAGCGGCTAGACTTTCCCCCCGTTTTGGGCGAATTAGTTGCCGGGGTGATCGTTGGGGTGTCGGCACTGCACCTGATTGTGTTCCCAGAAGGGGGCTTGACGGCCAATGACTCGATCGTGATGCAGGCCCTCAGCCTGATTAACACCCTCACGCCCGAAGCCGTCACGGATATCTTTAGCTCCCAAAGCGAAGTCATTTCCGTGCTGGCGGAACTGGGCGTGATTGTGTTGCTGTTTGAAATCGGCTTGGAGTCCGACCTGCGGCAACTCAAAGAAGTGGGCATTCAGGCGACCCTAGTGGCTTGCGTGGGAGTTGTCGTTCCCTTTGTTGCGGGCACTGCGGGGCTGATGACCATTTTTGGTGTGCCCGCCATTCCCGCCATCTTTGCGGGCGCGGCCCTGACCGCCACCAGCATCGGGATTACCTCCAAAGTCCTGTCGGAGTTGAACCAACTCAAGTCCAAGGAAGGACAAATCATCGTCGGCGCGGCGGTGATTGATGATGTGCTGGGGATTGTGGTGTTGGCCGTGGTGGCCAGCCTGGCCAAGACCGGCGAAATTGATACCGGCAACGTGATCTATCTGATCGTTAGCTCCACGGTGTTTCTGTTTGGCTCCATCTTCCTGGGCGGTGTATTCAACAAGTTTTTTGTGAAGACCGTCGAAGCGCTGAAAACACGTGGCAACATCGTAATTCCGGCCTTTATTTTTGCCTTCTTCATGGCATTTTTAGGCAACGCAATTCATTTGGAAGCCATCTTGGGAGCCTTTGCGGCCGGGTTGGTGTTGGATGAAAGCGATGCCCGCAATGAGCTGGATGAGTTGGTGAAGCCGATCGCGGATTTGCTGGTGCCCATTTTCTTTGTGACGGTTGGGGCCCGCGCCGATTTGAGTGTGCTGAATCCGGCAGTTCCCGAAAACCGGGCCGGCCTGCTGATTGCCGTGTTCTTGGTGGCCGTGGCGATCGTGGGCAAGTTGGTGACCGGCTGGGCCGTGTTTGGGCAACCGGGCATTAACCGCTTGGCGATCGGGGTGGGCATGATTCCCCGGGGCGAAGTGGGTCTGGTGTTTGCGGGCATCGGTTCCGCCAGCGGTGTGCTGAGCAAGCCCCTGGAAGTGTCGATCATCATCATGGTGATCTTGACCACCTTCCTGGCTCCGCCGTTCTTGCGAGTGGCCTTTGGGCAGCAGGAATCGAGTACCAGCGAATCAACCCCCTAGGGATTTGTTCAGCGATTCGTCCAGTTCTCGAAATTCTCTAGGCAACAATTGCCCCTGATTGCAACAAGGATCAGGCCACCGACCAGACCACGGATCACACCGCTGATCCCGATCGATTGCAATTGATTGCTCATCCTCAAACTGGATCACCGTCGGGGGCCTTGGCTCCCGATTTTTTTTGCTTGGTCTTGGCTTTTTGGTTGGCTTTTTGGGCCGATGATTGGGGCGATCGGGAACTGAGGAACCCCTCACTTTTCCCAAAATCTGGTAGATTCAGGCAGTCGAACAATGAGTCCTAAGCCGTTATGACCTATTGCCTTGGCATTGTTACCCAGGAAGGATTGGTGATGGCCGCCGATTCGCGCACCAATGCCGGTGTTGATAATGTTTCCACTTATAAAAAGTTATTTGACTTTTCCTTACCGGGCGATCGAGTCGTTGTTGTTTGCACCTCCGGGAATTTATCTCTCACCCAATCTGTTATTAGCCATCTTGAACAGGATTTAAAAAATCAAGCCAGCATCACACTCCACTCCCTCGCCAGCATGTATGATCTGGCCCATTATGTGGGTCAAACCCTCCGAAAAATTCACCAAGAACATGCCGAGTGGCTCCGCAAAGACAATGTGGATTTTTCGGGAAACCTGCTCTTGGGGGGGCAAATTCGCGATGAAAGCCCCCAGCTATTTTTGATTTATAACCAAGGCAATTTTATCCATGCCACGGTGGAAACCCCATTTCTGCAAATTGGGGAAACTAAGTATGGAAAGCCCATCCTCGATCGCACCGTTAGCTTCAACACACCCCTCAACTCAGCAGCAAAGTGTGCGTTGCTGTCCCTAGACTCCACCATGAAGTCCAATATTTCCGTTGGCCCCCCGATCAACATGGTGATGTATCGCAAAGACTCCTTTGAAATTCGCCATCGGCTGCGGCTACCGGCGGGCGATCCTTACCTAGCCAAAGTGGGGCAAGAATGGGCTGCTTCTTTGCGCAAGGCCTTTGATCAAATGCCCGATTTGGAGTGGGAATATACCAACTAATCCAACTCATTACAACTCATTCTCATCGCAACTCATCGAAGACAAGGGGCTTAAGCCCCTTGTTACAACGACTGGCTCCGCAACTTTGACCCAATGTATTAAGCCTGTCGCGCTACTAGGTAAAGTTAAGCACTGGGAAATTGGTTGCGAATCACCACCTCTGAAAGGGGCAATTGGCCACCCCGTTCCCGCGCCGGTTGCACGGCCTTGCCTACCGTAATCATCATGCCAATTAGGTGGTCGGCCGGTAGCTGAATAATGTCAGCAACCGCCTGGGGATCAAAACCAATCATCGGACAGGTATCGTAGCCCATGGCTTTGGCAGCCAACATCAAGGTTTGGGCCGCAATCCCACAGGAACGCATGGCTTCATCCCGTTGCAGGGCCTCGCTTCCCTCATAGAACTGAATAATCATCGGCACCAGTTGTTGGCGAACCGCTTCGGGGGCATTTTGCCAATAGCGTTCCGGTTGCTGTTGCCAAGCGTTCAAATTTCCACACAACAACACCAACAGGGACGCATCGGTCACTTGGGCTTGATTCCAAGAGGCGGCCCGAATTTGTTGGCGCAATTCGGGATCGTCCACAATCACAAATCGCCAATTTTGAATATTGAACGATGTGGGCGACAGCAACACATGTTCCATTAGGGTCTGAATTTCCGATTCAGACATTTGATGATTGGGGTCGTAATGCTTGACGGCGCGACGTTGCTGAATAGCGGTCAGGGTATCCATGAGCTGTCCTGAATAGGGTGAATCGACTCAATTTAAGGGAAATTTGCGGGTCGCCAAGGCCATGGGCCGCCTCCTAGCGACTTTGGTCCAAGCTCAGGGTGGGGAAATCAAACCGGGGAACGAAACCGACGAAAATTTCTCCTCACCCTGCGTTAAGTTTAGTAACATTGCCCGCAACTGCGACGACTAGGAGAAACACCGTGAATCTGATTCCCGAAGACATTAAGCCCTATTTGAATTTGTTTCACCCGATTTTGATGTGGGTGTTGCTGGGTCTGACGGTTTATGCACTGTATTTGGGAGTCCAGGCCCGTCGGACTCGGACAGCGGAAGCGGAGGTGCGCAAGGAGTTGATTAAAGGGAAGTTTGCCAATCGCCACTACCAAATCGGTTCGTTGATTTTGGCGCTGATGGTGTTGGGGACGATCGGGGGGATGGCAGCGACCTATATCAATAACAACAAGCTGTTTGTGGGGCCGCACCTGTTGGCAGGCTTGGGGATGACGGGGCTGATTGCTGTGTCGGCGGCCCTTTCACCGTTGATGCAAAAGGGTCAGGATTGGGCCCGCTATGCCCACATTGGTTTGAATGTGGCAATTGTGGGACTGTTTGGCTGGCAGGCGGTTTCGGGAATGGATATTTTCCAGCGCATTTTGCAGAATTTCTAGGCGCAGGTTGCTGACCCAAAGCCTGATGGATCCTGTGTAGGCGGCCGGTGCGATCGCGCCGGTTTTTTTGGGCCCCTGCTGTGGGGCCGATCGAGACCGGGTGGCCACCAATTTGGAGGCCGGCTCCCCCCTGCCCGTCCGGGCGATCGCAACGTTACCATGGCCAAATTGGGCCCAAACTTGCGCCACCTGCGTTTAAGGGCGTTTAAGGGCGATCGCCTCGCCCGGGGCCGCAGCACCTTCATCCGTTGTTAATACAGCATCGATATCAACCATGCCACAGACGTTTTATGTGAACCCGACCAGCGGTAATGACAGCGCTGATGGATCCCAGGGTGCGCCGCTGAAGACCATTGCGGCGGCCCTGCGCAAAACCCAAGCGGGCGATCGGGTGCAACTGGCTGCGGGAACTTACAGCAGCACCAGCGGCGAAGAATTCCCGCTGACGGTTCCTTCGGGGGTGACCGTGGTGGGCAACGAAGGAACGAAGGGCAGCGGCATTTTGGTGCGGGGCAGTGGTCGCTATGTTAGCCCCACCTTTGCGGGTCAAAATGTCCTTTTTCTATTGACGGATGATGCCCACCTGCGGGGGGTGACGGCCACCAATCCGGAAACTCGGGGAACGGCGGCTTGGGTAGAGTCGGCTCGCCCCACGATCGCCAACAATACTTTTGTGAACTCCAACCGGGAAGGGGTGTTCGTCAGCGGTTCCAGTGTGCCCCTGGTGGAAGGGAACTTGTTTGAAACCAACTCCGGTAATGGCTTGTCGATCGACCGGAACTCTAGCGGCACAATTCGCGGCAACACCTTCCGAAATACGGGATTTGGGATTGCGGTGGGGGGCAACGCCAGCCCCACGATCAGCGGCAATGTGATTACGGGGAACCGTAGCGGTGTGGTGGCTTCCCAAACGGCCCGCCCCATTTTGCGCAACAATACGATCGAGAACAACCGAGATGATGGTCTGACGGTCATTAATCAGGCCCTGCCGGACTTGGGCAGCACTGGCCAACCGGGCAACAATGTGTTTCGTGCTAACGGTAAGTACGACATCCAAAACGCCACCACGAACACGATCGTGGCCGTTGGCAACCAAATTGGCACGGTGTTGGGATCCGTGTCCTCGTCCGGTTCGGTGTCGCCTTCGCCTACGCCTGTGCCGATTCCGTCGCCGGGCCCCTCACCGACCCCAACTCCCACGCCGGTTCCCGTACCCACGCCGGTTCCTGTGCCCACCCCGATCGACGATCTGAAGGGCCATTGGGCAGAGGCCTTCATTCGGGCTTTGATCAGCCAGGGGGTGGTGAAGGGGTTTGAGGATGGCTCTTTCCGGCCCAATAACAAGTTGACGCGGGCGGAATATGCGGCGCTAGTGGTGAAGGCGTTCGATCGCCCGCTGGTCAAACCTCCCATTGGTTTTAGTGATGTGCCAGCGGGTTTTTGGGCGATCGGGGCGATTGCTAAGGCCAGCCAAATGGGCTTCATTTCCGGTTTCCCAGATAACAGCTTCCGCCCGGGCCAGAACTTGACCCGCACCCAAGCCCTGTTGTCCATTACCAATGGTTTGGGTCTGTCGGGTGGATCGCTGAATCTGTTGGGCAATTTTGCCGATCGCGCGCAAATCCCCAGCTACGCCACCAACCCGATCGCGACGGCCACGGCCAATCGCCTGGTGGTGAATTATCCCCAACTGAACGCCCTGCGTCCCCTAGAAGACATCACCCGCGCCGAAGTGGCCGCTTTGATTTATCAAGCACGGGTGTTGCTGAACCAAGCGTCGGCCCTCACATCGCCCTACATCGTACAGCCCGATACCAAGCTGCCGGCCTTTACGGACACGCGCAACCACTGGGCAGAGCCGTTCATCGAGGCCTTGGCGAATCGGGGACTAATCGGGGGCTTCCCCGATGGATCCTTCCGTCCCGATGCCACCATGACCCGCGCCCAGTTTGCCAGCGCGATCGCCAAGGTCTTTAATCCACCGGCCGAGCGACCGGGCAAAACTTTTACGGACGTGAATTCCAGCTTCTGGGGCAATGCGGCGATCCAGCAGGCCTACCGGGCGGGCTTTATGTCTGGCACGTCGGAAACTACCTTCAGCCCCGATGCCACGTTGCAAAAGGTGCAAATCGCCGTGGCCCTGGCCAGTGGCTTGGATTGGCCGGACGGCACGGAGGCGGATTTGGCGGCCTTGAGCGATCGAGAAGCGGTGGCCAAGTGGGCCCGGCCCAAGGTGGCGGCTGTTTTGAAGCGCAAGGCGTTGGTCAGTTACCCCAGTGCCAACACCTTTGCTCCCGAGCGGTTTGCAACGCGGGCGGAGGTGGCGGCCATGTTGTACCAGGCCCTGCGCGATCGGGATGGATCTTTAACGGCCATTAATTCTCCCTACGTTCTTTCGGCTTAGGCCGATCGGGGGGAATCGGGGATCGATCGGGAGCCGATCGAGGCTTGATGGGGAGTTGTGCACGATCGCCCAACGTGATCTGAGGCGTGATCAGCAGGGGTAATCGGCCGCAACCCACCCTCAACCAAGCATCCCAGATTCCCCCGCCACGCCGCAGCACCCTGCGAAACAGCAATCCAGTCCAGCAATCCAGTCCAGCAATCCAGCAAAGCAACGTCGGTGAATCCTGCCATGACTCGGGACTATGACCTGATTGGTTACGGTGATGAAGTGCCAGGGGTTCTGGCCCTGGTGGCGGCGGCCCGGGAATATCGGGCCCGATCGGGCGGTCAACCACTCAAAACCTTGCTGCTCACGGCCGGCGACACCAGCTATGGCGTGGGCGGCCACCTAATCCGAGGACAACTGTGTTACCTAGACCGCACCCACCTCTCCCCTAAGCTCCGGGAACAATACGGCATGGGTCTTTATGGCGATCCCGCCAGCCTATATCAGGAGTTCTTGCAGCGATCGGGCGTGGTGGAAGTGGGTCTCGATTGGCGCAAGGGCGATCGGGCCCTGCGGGAAATGCTGTTGGAAGCGGGCGTGGATATTGTTGACCAGGCAAAAATTAGCCGCGTTCAAAAAACGGGTGATCGGCTTCTGTCCATCACCACCGACGATGGCGACACCTTCCAAGCCAAGCAATTCATCGATTCCACCGTGAATGCGGGCCTCTTGCAAAGGGCCCAGGGCCTGACCGTCCGAGGCTTTGGCACGTTGGGGCTACCCGATTCAGCCCTGCCCGTTTCGCTGGTTTTCGAGACCCAGGGCCTCACCGTAGACTTCCTGCGCCGGGCCGAGGCGGGTTGGATCCAACGATTCTGTAATCCCAAGGATATCGAAGCCCAAAAATATCTCTCGATCGCGGCCGGCGGCGATCCCAAGCGCGTGCAGTGGTTCATCTCCCGAATGCAAGATAGCGCCGGCCGACCGATGACCATGGTGGTTGGCCCCGACTACATCGATGTGCGCTGCCATGTCCTCTCGGTGCTCTATCACGCCTATCGCGGAACCGCCTGGAATTTGGAGCAAACCAAATTCATTCTCGACTCACCGAACATTGCCGTGCTGCCGGGCGGGCGCATGTCCTGGAACGCACTGCTTTGTTTTGTGACCGCCAACGAAGCGGAGGCCTTGGCCCAAAATGCCGGACTGCCCACCGCCCGGATGCAGCAGGAAGTGGAGCATGTGAGTCGGTGGCTCAAGAGCTTTGGGCAACAAATCGCCGTGACCCCGGCCCATGAGCTGTACATTCGCTATGCCGGCAGCATGGTCGATCCCATTCACCCCTTTTCTGGGGCCCAAATGCTGGCGGGCGGTTTGCCCACCCGTGAGGCCCTGGGCACGTTCTGCTACAAATTCGATGTGCGGGGCGGCATTCCTGGCCTGGGCAAAAAAGCGCTGGCTAAAAATCACAAGAGTTTGCAATTTTTGGCGGAGCCAGTGCCGGTGTTTAACTACGGCATTCGCCACGCCATTTCTAAATCCGTGCCCAATGTGGCGGTGGTGAGTCCGGCTTCTGGTTATTTCGGCATTGCCCCGGCGGCCGGGCGGATTGTGGAGTTGAATGCGGGCGTGGGCCAAGGTTTGGGGATTGCGGCGGCGATCGCCATTCAAGGGGGGCGCAACTTGGCCGATGTGACCAACGTGGAGGTCAATCAAATTCTGAAAACGCGGGGTCAGTTGCCAACCATCTACGGGATTGGGCAGGCCCTCTCCCAAAAGTTTGCGGACTTTGAAAAGGACATGTTTCCTAATCCGTTGCCGATCCCGCGACCCGACCCGATCGATGATGTGTCCGAGCACTGGGCGAAAGACTTCATTCAGATCCTGCGCGATCGCAAAGTCATGGGGGGCTATGAAGACGGCTCTTTTCGCCCCAACAACACCATCAGCCGGGCGGAGTTTTCGGCGGTATTGGGTCGGGCGTTTGATTTACCCCTGCGGAGGGCGGAGCGATCGTTTGTGGATGTGCCCAGCAACCATTGGGCCCATGGGGCGGTGCAAAAGGCCTGGCGAATGGGATTCTTAACGGGCTATCAGGGCGATCGCTTCTTGCCCAATGCGGAAATTCGGCGCGGCGATGCGATGACCGCCCTGGTGAATGGTTTGGGGTTACCGGCGGGCGATCTGAAACTGCTGGGGCTGTACCAAGACCGGGCCACCATTCCTCCCTATGCAACGGGGGCGATCGCCACGGCCACAGAGCGGCGCATGGTGGTGAACTATCCCCAAAAACGCCAGATTCGGGCCCAAGATCCCCTCACTCGGGGAGAGTTGGCTACCCTGATTCACCAGGCCCTGGCGGCGCGGGGAACCGTTCCGCCGCTAAATTCCGAGCATATTGTGCAGCCGATCGACCCCAGCACCTTGCCCCTGTTTGCCGATTTGGAGGGACATTGGGCCCGGCATTTTGTGGAAGCCTTCGCGATCGAGGGTTGGATCAGCGGCTACAAAGACGGCACTTTTCGCCCCAATGACCCCATGACGCGGGCCCAATTTGCCGTGCTGGTAACTGCCGCCATCAAACCCCTAGCCCGGCGACCTGCCAAGGCGTTTCGGGATGTGCCCCGAGGTCACTGGGCCGATCGCGCCATTGAGCAAGCCTATGCGGCCGAGTTTCTTTCGGGCATGGGAGCCGATCAATTTCAGCCAGATGGCCCCCTCAAGCGGCTGCAAGTGGCCGTGGCCTTGGTAAGCGGGTTAAGGTGGGCCGATGAAGCCGTGGCGGTGCTCAATAGCTTGAGCGATCGTGCGGCCATTCCCGCTTGGGCCCAACCCAAGGTGGCCACCGCCCTGCGTCGCCGGTTGTTGGTGAACTATCCCGATCCCCAGCGGCTCGATCCCGATCGCACCGCAACCCGGGCGGAAGTTGTCGTCATGCTTTACCAAGCTCTGGTCGCCAGCGGCCGGCTCAAACCCCTGAACTCCGACATGATCAGCCAACCGGCTCCCCTGCCCACTTGAGATCCCATCAGACGATCGAAGACGGTGATCGAGAGCGCTTGTTTAGGGCGATCGCTAATGATTTCGTCCAAACCATCGCAGGCAAGAAAATTTAGCCTCTTGTCTTCAGGATTTCAACCCAAGATCGCCCCAAGATTGCCCCAAGATCGCCCCAAGATTGCCATTAATCCCCCCTTGGCAATTGGGGTGATTTTGGCAACATGGGGGTGCAAACCTGCTCAAAATCCCCCATGCCTTTCCAAGCCATTCCTCGTCGCCTCAAACTCTGGCGTGGCCAGCGGCGCTCCAAGCTGTTTGGCATTCCTGCGCAAATCGTGCCGCCCGCCGTTTTTCCCTGGACCCAGGACGGATCCGAAGACTTTTTTGCCGAAGAACCCGGCAGTACCCCGGGAACGTTGCGGATTGACCCTGATGCCGCCCCGTCGGAGCTAATCGCCATTGATTACAGTCGCACCCACTGGGAGCGGCAACTTTTGGCTGCCCCTGCGGACTGTGAACCCCTGCTCGATTCCGGATCGGTCACTTGGTTGGATGTGCAAGGGCTGGGTTCCGAGGAGGTGTTGCGCCAGTTGGGGCAAGTGTTTCGCCTCCATGCCCTCACCTTGGAAGATATTGCCAATGTGCCCCAACGGCCCAAGGTGGAATTTGAGGACGATCGTATCTTGGTGTTGGTGCATATGTTGTCACCCAGGGGCAAAGGTGGCGGTTATTTCACAGAACAAGTCAGCCTTTTGTTGGGCAGCAATTATGTTGTAACCGTGCAAGAAGAATCGGAGCACGATGCCCTAGAACCCGTGCGAGAACGCCTCCGAACCGATCGCGGCATTATTCGGCGGATGGGATCGGATTATTTGCTATGTGCCCTTTTGGATGCGATCGTGGATGGGTGCTATCCCGCCATGGATTATTACGCCCAGGAAATTGAACGATTGGAATGCGCCATTTTGTTTGAACCCGATCGCAAATTAATGCGCGAAATTTATATGATTGAGCGCGATTTGTTGACCCTACGGCGGTGGATGGCTCCCCAAACCCACGCGATCGCCCTGTTGATGCGCGAACAACATCCCCTAATCAGCCCAGACGTGCGGGCTTATTTGCAAGAGTGTTATGAACATGCCACGGATATTTTGGATGTGGTCACGCTCTATCAAGAATTGACTGTGAACCTGATGAATTTATACATGTCCGCTGTCAGCAATCGCATGAATGAAATCATGAAGGTGTTAACAATTGTTTCGGCAATTTTTATTCCCCTCACCTTTTTGGCGGGGATCTATGGCATGAATTTCAATACCGAAACTTCGCCTTGGAATATGCCAGAATTGAATTGGCGCTATGGCTATCTTGTCTGTTGGTTGGTGATGATTGTCACTGCCTGTGGATTGGTGCTGTATTTTTGGCGAAGAGGCTGGTTCAAGAATTCTTTTTAGGAAACTGGTGGGTGCTGTTGATTGTGGCCGCTGATGGTGGCTGCTCGGGCCATGGGCAGTTGGGCAATGGGAAAATCGGGGTTCAGTGGGTTAAGGATGATCTGGATCGAGAGCGATCTGGATCGAAGATTAACCCCACCATTGCGAAGCACGATCGAGCGGCTCAGGGATCGAAGAACCGGGCCATAATGAAACTGAACCGGTTTAAGTCTCAGCCGATCGGGCAGTAGCCGCACTTCGTGCAATTAAGCCCAAAACTTCTTGCTGCGGGCCCCTATTTCGGCATAAATCGCGATTGATCTGGATTTTGCAATCACCGATCGGGAGGTGGCTATGCGCGCAGTGTTAATGGCTGGTGGTTCTGGAACGCGCCTGCGCCCATTGACCTGTGACTTACCCAAGCCAATGGTTCCCATTTTGAACCGCCCGATCGCTGAGCATATTATTAACCTGCTCAAGCGCCACGGCATTTTTGAAATTATCGCCACCCTGCATTATTTACCCGATATTTTTCGGGACTATTTTCAAGATGGGTCAGATTTTGGTGTGCGTTTAAGCTATGCCGTTGAGGAAGATCAACCCCTCGGCACGGCCGGTTCAGTGAAGAACGTGGAAGAGTGGCTGAGCGGTACATTTTTGGTCATTAGTGGCGACAGCATCACGGATTTTAATTTACAAGCAGCGATCGACTTCCATCGCCAAAAGCAATCGAAAGCAACCCTAGTGTTGACAAGGGTTCCCAACCCAATTGAGTTTGGGGCCGTGATTGTGGACTCGGATCAGCGAATCGTTCGTTTTTTGGAAAAACCATCGGCCAGCGAAATTTTTTCAGACACAATCAACACGGGAATTTATATTCTAGAGCCGGAAGTTTTGCGCCATCTAGAACGTAATCAAGAAGCGGACTTTTCTACCGATTTATTTCCCCTGCTGCTGGCCGAAGGAGAACCCATTTATGGCTATATTGCCGAGGGCTATTGGTGCGATGTGGGGCATTTGGACACCTATCGCGAAGCCCACTATGCGGCCCTCCACGGCAAGGTCAAACTGGATTTCGCCTATCAAATGATTTCGCCGGGTTTGTGGGTGGGCGAAAATACCGCGATCGACGATCGCGCCAAAATTGTGCCCCCCGTTTTGATTGGTCACAACTGCCGAATTGGCCCCCGTGCCACGATCGAGTCCGGCACGGTCATTGGCGATAACGTCACGATCGGCACCGAAGCGGATCTCAAGCGCCCCATCATTTGGAACGGGGTGATCATTGGCGAAGAAGCCCACCTCTACGCCTGCACGATCGCCCGAGGGGTGCGAATCGATCGCCGGGCCCGGGTGTTTGAAGGCGTGGCGATCGGCTCCCTGTCCATGGTGGGCGAAGAGTCCCAAATCAACAGCCTGGTGCGTGTTTGGCCCAGCAAACATATTGAGTCGGGAGCCATCCTCAATTTGGATTTAATTTGGGGCCAAACCGCCCACCGCAACCTGTTTGGTCAGCGCGGCGTGGCTGGCTTAGCCAACATTGACATCACGCCAGAATTTGCCGTCAAACTGGGAGCCGCCTATGGTTCCACCCTGCAACCGGGCGCACAGGTGACCGTTTCGCGTGACCAACGCAGCATCTCGCGGATGGTGACGCGATCGTTCATTTCCGGCCTGATGTCCGTGGGGGTCAATGTCCAAAACCTGGAGGCCACGCCGATTCCCGTGGCTCGGAGTGTTGTGCCCACCTTGGGAGTGGTGGGCGGTGTGCATGTGCGCATTGATCCCGATCGCCCCGATCGCGCCGCCATTGAATTTTTTGACGACAAGGGCATTAACCTCTCCAAAGGCAAAGAGAAAAAAATCGAAGGAGCCTATTTCAAAGAAGATTTGCGCCGGGTGCAAATTGACGAAATTGGCGATGTTTTTTACCCCAGCCAAACCCTTGAAATCTACCGCAGTTGCTTTGAAAAACACCTCAACCTAGAAGCCATTCGCTACAGCAACGCCAAGGTGGTGGTGGACTATGCCTATTCCGTATCCGGTGCTATTTTGCCCCAACTGCTGAGTAAGTTTGGTTGCGAAGCGGTGGTGCTAAATGCCAGCTTGACCCAAATGGTGGCCGATGCCGATGGCCGAGAAGCCCTGTTGGTGCAACTCGGCCGCGTGGTGGAAGCGATTTCCGCCACCTTTGGGGCCCAAATTTTGGCCAATGGGGAACAGTTAATTTTGGCCGATGAGGCCGGTGGCCTCATTCGTGGGGAGGCGCTGACGGCATTGATGGTGGAGGCCGTTTTGGCGGCCCATCCCCGATCGTCCGTGGCGGTTCCCGCGCGGGCTTCGGGCGTGATCGAACAAATTGCCCGCCGCCACGATGGCCGCGTCATTCGCACAAAATGTAATCCCACTGCCCTGATGGAAACCTGTCGTGCTTATCCCAACGTTGTGCTGGGCGGCAGTGGGGATATGGGTTTCATTTTTCCAGAATTGCACCCGGGTTTTGATGCCATGTTCTGTGTTGCCAAACTCATCGAATTATTGGCAATTCAAGAGCGCACCTTAGCGGATTTGCGAGCCGACAGTTTGCCCCGCATCTATCACAAATACTTCACGGTGCGCTGTCCCTGGACGGTGAAGGGAGCCTTGATGCGCCACTTGGTTGAATCCCACTCGCCCAGCACCTTGGAAATGATTGATGGGATCAAAGTCCACGATCGCGCGCGGGACAGTTGGATCCTGGTGCTGCCTGATGCCAGTGAACCCCTGGTGCATTTAATTGCTGATAGCCCCAGTCGAGAATGGGTGGAGCTGACCCTGCGGGACTATCGCCAATTGGTGCAGGAATTCATTGCGCGCGATCGGGGAATTGAAGAAATTGTGGAGTTTGAAAACCGCGTTTTGGCCTAACGCATTTTGACCTAGCGCATTTCATCTGAAGAAAGGGTAATCATCGCTTTGAGGCTAGATGTTGCCTTGGCTAGGGAGTCGTGAATTAGGTCGTGAATTAGGTCGTAGTAAATAATACTCACCCTGATAGCTGGATCTTGGCTGAAATCTTGATTCAGACCTTGGCTGCGGCCAGCCCTCCGCAACCCCTGCCACAACCCAAGTAACAATTAATACAAACAAATCACTGGAATTGGGATTCCACCCAGAAACCGGTAGCATTCCGTAGCATTCAGTCGCCACCAAACTCGGCACAATCGAGTATTCTGTGAATGACTCTCGCGATCACCCCATGGAAGACCGTCCCACCTCCCGTGACACCCATGCGGACATTGAGCGGCTCATCGAATCGGCTCCGTTTTTCCGGGCGCTGCCGCGTGATGCCGTTGAGTTAGCCACTGCCCACGTTGTCACCCGCACCCACCCATCGAACCAAGTCATTCTGCTGGAAAATGACTGGGGCGGTTCGGTGTACTTCATCTTGGAAGGCTGGGTCAAAATCCGCACCTACAACCTGGAAGGCAAGGAAGTGACCCTGAATATTCTGGGTCGCGGTGAAATTTTTGGCGAAATGGCGGCCCTCGATGAAGTGCCCCGATCGACCGATGCCATTACCTTGGCCCCCACCACCATTGGCAGCATTCCCGCCCAAGACTTCATCACCCTTGTGGAAACGGAACCCCAGGCAGGCATCAAGTTGGCCCAACTGATGGGGCGGCGGTTGCGCCAGGTGAACCGGCGGTTGCGATTGCGGGAATCCGACAGCGTATCGCGGGTGGCCGATATTTTGATGTTTTTGGCGGAGGGTCAGGGTCGCAGCAGCGATCGGGGCGTGGAGATCCCCAACTTGCCCCATCGCGAACTGAGCAGCCTTAGTGGACTGGCCCGCGAAACCGTGACCCGGGTGCTGACCAAGTTGGAAAAAAAGAGCTTGATTGAACGGGATGGGGATGTTCTGCGAATCCCCAGTTTGAACGCTTTGGAGCGAACCATTTGCTAGGTTGGTCGCGCCACGGGGCCCCAGGCCCAGCCGGAACCGCGGCCGGAGATCCGCCCCCGATCACCCAGGCCTTGCACGATCGCCTGGCTGCCGCCGGGGGACAAATCACTTTTGCCGACTACATGGCCCTGGTGCTGTATGACCCCCAGGTGGGCTACTACGCAGGATCGGGCGATCGGGTTGGCATTGGCCCCCAGGGCGATTTTGTCACCTCGCCCCACCTCTGCCCCGATTTTGCGGAACTGCTGGCGGATCAGGTGGCCGAATGTTGGGCAAGGCTGGGTTGCCCGCCTGCCTTTGACCTGGTGGAAATGGGAGCCGGCCAAGGGGTGATGGCGGCAGATTTGCTCACCCATTTGCAAACGGCCCATCCAGACTGTTGGGCCGCCACCACCTATCGGATTGTGGAAATTTCGCCGGTCTTGAGGGCTGTGCAGCGATCGCGCTTGGCGGCCTGTCCAGCGGCGGGCGATCGGGTCGTTTGGGTCACCTGGGAGGCGATCGCCCCCAACTCGATCACCGGCTGTTTTGTGTCCAATGAATTGGTGGATGCTTTCCCCGTTCATCGGGTGATTTGGCAAGGGGGGCAGCTCCAAGAATGTTACGTCACCGCCTCCGAAGGACATCTGAGCGATCGCGTGGGGCCCCTGTCCACGGAGCGGCTAGCCACCTATTTCCAGACCCTCAACATTGACTTTGCTCAGGGTGCTTATCCCGAGGGCTATTGCACAGAGGTGAACTTGGCCGCATTGGACTGGTTGGCAACCTTGGCCGATCGACTGCGATCGGGCTACCTGCTCACCATTGACTATGGCTACGATGCGCAGCGGTTTTACCACCCCAGCCGATCGGGCGGCACGCTACAGTGCTACACCCGCCACGCCCACCACAACGATCCCTACTGGTTGCCGGGCCAGCAGGACTTGACGGCCCACGTGGACTTCAGCGCCCTGCAACATTGGGGCGAACAACAGGGCCTGCAAACCCTAGGATTCACACGCCAAAGTTTGTTTTTAATGGCCCTTGGATTGGGCGATCGACTGATGGCCCTCAGTCAGGGTGGGGCGATCGCCCAAGCGATCGATTTTCAGCAAATCTTGCACCGTCGAGATGTGTTGCACCGCCTCATCGATCCCACGGGCCTCGGCAACTTTGGAGTTCTGATTCAGGGCAAGAACCTCCCACCGGGGGCGATCGATCCTCCCCTCAAAGGCCTGCAAGAACCCATGGGTCTGGGCTTTATGTAGGGTTTGTGTAGGGGGAACCTCCAGCCCGATCGCCCGGTTCCAGCACCGCTTGTCCAGTGGCCGACTACAATCAAGAATGCCGTCCTTTTGGGGCGGGGTTATCAGATCCCGTAATTTTCTAACGAAAAACGGATTCAATCTTTATCCCTTTGAACAGCAACCATGGTCACGCCCGATCGCATCACAACTGCCATCAAGGCCAACCTGCCCGACGCAGAAATTCAGCTTGCGGGTGACGGCGACCACTACGAGGCGATCGTTGTCTCTGCGGCCTTCGCGGGCAAAAGCCGTGTCCAGCAACACCAACTGGTCTATGGCGCGCTGAATGAAGATCTCCGCAGCGGAGCGCTTCATGCCCTCGCCCTCAAGACCTTTACCCCCGAAAGCTGGGCCGCACAACAAGCCACCGTTTAGGGGCCTCAGCCGGGGCAAAACATCAGCAGTTCCTGAGAATGAGGAACCTCTAGAAACCCAAAGTTTCTGGAAACTGGCCAAGTGAAGATGCAGAAAGCGTCAAAAAAAGGCAAAAATTAGCCAAAATTGGCCAGGATGAATCCTTAGCTGTTTCACCCCAATCACCAAGGCAAGGAGCCGCAGTTCCTTGTTTTGTTCTAACTTTGTTCTAACCACGTCCACTATTACGATCGCGGATAGCCACCATGACCCCTGAAACGAAACAACGCATCGAAAGCTTGGTGCAAAACAACAAAGTGATGCTGTTTATGAAGGGCACAAAATTGATGCCCATGTGCGGCTTTTCAAACACTGTGGTGCAAATTTTGAATGCGGTGGGTGTGCCCTTCGAGTCTTTGAATGTTCTGGATGAGCCAGACATTCGGGAAGGCATCAAGGAGTTTTCCAACTGGCAGACTATCCCGCAACTTTACATCGATGGCAACTTTATCGGCGGTGCTGATATTGCCGTTGAACTGTTCAACAGCGGCGAGCTGCAACAACTGTTGGAAGTCGCGATTGCTTCTTAATTGCTTCTTAGATGCAGCCTAAAAAGCACCTTGAAGCCATTGCCTTCTGGTCATTTTGGGGCAAGGGGCTTAAGCCCCTTGTCTTCGTTATAAGCCCCTTGTCTTTGTTATAAGCCCCTTGTCTTCGTTAATTGATTAGGCAATTCACCCATTTCCATTCCTAACTCCATGACCCTCCATCCCCTGATGTTTGCCATTTTTGGCCTGTCGTTGGATACGATTTTCTCTACCCAAGGCATCATGGTGCTGCTGTTGATGGCCTATGGGGGAGCCATGTGGATGTTTCTGTCCAGCGCGCCCAAAGTTCACACCATCATGGTGTCGGATTTGGAAATTGCCCGACAGTTCTATGAGGGAGATTTGGAATTGGCGGTGGCTGATGTGCCCTTGCAGTATTACTACAACTACGAACAAACCCTTGGGGCCACCACGATCGACCCGCTTTATATGGCCCCCAGCACCTTTGCGCGCGTTGCCAATCCGGCTCCTGTGCCCGATGGTTTGTGGTACCAACTCAAGAAAAATGTGCAGCTCCATGTAATTGCTGGAGCCAGTTTGGGCGATCGCAACCACCAACGCCACGTTTGTTTCGATCGCGACTGTCTAGAACAAATTCTGTTGCGAATTCAGGTGCGGGGAATTCGGCACAAAATTCGCCAGGAGTTACCGCTCAATTTCTTGGTTAAGGATTGGTCGGGTCGCACCTTGGAATTAACCGAAGCGGGTCAGTAGCCATCAAGGGCGATTAATCAACCTTGATCAGTCAACATTGATCAATCAACCTTAAGGAACCGGAATGAGCGGTGTTGATGAATGCTGAAGTGCGGGGGGCTGCCCCAGCCAAGCCTCAGCAGCATCGATCGCCCCGGTGCGATCAACCCAAACGGAAGCGGCCCGGGTCACCTGCCCGCCCAGCAATTCCACCCACACAAAATGGTGGAGCCGTCCCCGATCGTGTTCTCGAATTCGGGGAACCACCGCCGCATTCACATACACCGTTCCTTGGGCATCGCTGGCCGTGGCCTGCCGCAAGCGATCTTTGCGGTGGCGCAAGTGGTGGTGCATGTGGCCAAAGGTGACCAAAGCCACCTGTTGATGGCGCTGTTGGGCAATGCGGATCGCTTGGCGCAGGTCAGGATCGCCAAAATCACCGCCAAGCGGTTGCCAGTCGCGCCCGCAAATCGACTCTGGTTGATCCCCCAGCCCATAGGGGCCGTTATGTCCCAGAAAAATGAGGGTGGGTTGAGTGGCGCGAGCCGCCGCTTGGGCAATTCGATCGGCCGAATCCATCATGCCCGTCACGGCAAAGCGATCGCGGTAAAACTCCCCATAGCTCCAGTTCGGGCCGCCCCAGCTAAAGGGCCGCCCCCCAATCACACTCAACCCCAACTCCGGCCAATCCAGGCAACCGTAGCCCACATGGGCCGCCCCCAACAGATCCAGTTGCTCTTGCACCCGATCTTCGCGGCTGCGATCGTAGGGACATTTTTTGCGGCCCCAAGGAGTGGCGCTATACCAGGAATCATGGTTGCCCAGAATCACCGCTTTGGGCAAAGGCAACGCCGCGATCGCCCGGGTAATTTCCACCGCTTCGTTGCCAAAGTCACCCACAAACAACGCCGCATCAATGCCTAGCCCTTCAAGGGCATGGGCATCGTCAACCGTCCACTGGTCATGGACATCGCCAATGATGGCGAGATGGATTGGGCGAGGGGCAACGGCGATCATGGTGATTTTTAGAGATGCGATTTTAGAGATGCGATTTCGTTAAAGCGTAGTTAAGGCGTTCAGGAAGTTCAAGCATTCAAAATGCGATTGGTTCCAGATGCAATTGAGCGATGAAGTTAAAAAATGAAATTCTAGAGATACCTTTGAAAACTAATTAAAACCAATTATCGAAACCAATTGAAGCCAATTAAAGGCAAAATTGAATTAAAAGTCCGAAAGACGATCCAATAAGGCAGCGATCGGGGCCCGATCGAACGCTTGTGGTTTTGCTTCCAAATAGGCTTGCAAATCAGCTCGGGCCTCGGTAAATCGCTCCAATTGGTAATACAACAGTCCCCGATCGCGCCGCTCCTGAATCGCATCGGGAAAAATCAACAGAATTTGCTCAATCACTCGGGCTGCACGGATCGGATCCTGCCGACTGATGTAGATTGCCTTGAGGTTGGTCAGCATTCTCACCAGGAAACGATGCGGATCCACCGGTTCCAAAAATTGCGGCTTGAGGGCGACCGGTTGCCCATAGATGCTACTGAGGCGATCGGCACAATCTTGTGGAAACAGAATTTCTCCCTGGGCAAAGGCATCGACAAAAATTCCCGCCTCTTCAAAGTCGGGGCGGATGATAAAGTGGCCTGGCATTCCAATGCCAACCATGGGAAAATTCAGTCGCTTAGCAATTTCTAAATAGACTAATGAAAGGGTGATGGGAATGCCCAAACGGCGATCCAACACTTCATTAAAAAAGCTATTTCGAGGATCGTAATAATCCGATTGATTGCCGCTAAATTCTAATTCCGTGAAGAGGTATTGATTAATCGCCCGAATCACCCGCATGGGAACCCGATCGCCCGCCAGCCGATCGCCCACCACCGCCGCCATCTGATCTAATTGGTTTAAGTAGGATTCCACCACCAGCCCCGGATAGTCTTCCTGGGCAAGATAGAGGGCTGCTCGGGCTAGGTCAATTTGTTCGATCGGTCGTCGAACCTCTTGCAAAAAAGCCTGTCGAGCTTGGGAAAATTCCATCGTGGCGATCGTCGCTAAAAGGCAGAATTGAGAACTTGCAAAATCGAAAATCTAAGGCCAGCCAAACCCGAAACAGGCAAAACCCAGAAATCAAAATAATAACGGAATCAGAAAAGAACCAACACCGCGCACAAAGTTCAGCACCGAAATTCCCAGCCCGTTGCCTTCCGACTGCTCACGGCCGGCTTTCTTGACATAGCGCTCCAATTCATCGGAAAACTTTTCCGCCAATGCCTGCTGCTCGGGATTGTTGGCCTGGGCAAAGAGCTGGGCCGCCACTCGCCCATCCCCGATTGCTCCGCCATAGTCCGCCAAGTGCGATCGCGCCACGGCTCGGTTTAGGTAAGCCTCGGCAAATTGCGGATCCTGGGCGATCGCCTGATTGTAGTGATTAATGGCCCCGGCGAAGTTGCGTCGATCAGCCTCATACACGCCCCAGTTGAAACGATCGCGCGGCGTGGCCACCTCGATCGGCAACCCCACAGCCCCAATCACCAGGGCTTGGGTCATGGTAGCCCCGCTGAGATCGGCCCCAAAGAAAACCGCCTCCCGCAAATCCGTGCTCACCAAATTGGCATTGGTCAACTGGGCATTGGTCAGCGTGGCTCCAAACAGGGTGGCGCTCTGCAAATTTGCGCCGCTCAAGTTGGCCTGGCTGAGGTTGGCACGGCTCAGATTTGCGCCCCGCAGGTCAGACCCCATCAGGTTTGCGCCGCTCAAGTTGGCATAAACCAGGCTGGCCCCCGTCAAATCGCATTGCACACATTGCCGCGTGAGCAACAGCGTTTGGACATGCTCTGGATTGGCCCCATAGCTCGCAGGACTGGCCAGCACCGTCAGTCCCAACGCCCAGCCCAGCCCAACCAGCCCACGCCCAGCTTCCATAACGGCTTCCTCCCGGTTCTTGTGCCGACACCCTATCTTAGAAGATGTTTCAAACGTCCGAATTGATCGTCATTGATCGTTCAAGCTGATCGATCAGCCGATCAGTCCAGCCCATCAGCCAGATTGGTCGGTTCGGTCGATGAACCCTTGCCCTATTGGCTTCAACTGAAGACCGAGAAAATCCGGGTAGGGGCGTACGGCCGTACGCCCCTACAGGGTTAACGGGTTTCAATCAACGTTGATTGGGTTGATTTTGCACAGGCTCACCGTTAGTTTGAAGCACCTGCCCTTGCCCGGGCCCCAAAAACTAGCAAAGATCTGATCTCCCCCCTAGTCAGCTCAAGTTCAGCTCAGTTGAGGCAGCTCATCGCAGTTGGCGAACCTGAATCAGTGGTGCTGATTGGGTTGAATTGCTCAGACTGAATTTCCAGGATTTTGCCGCGCCGTCTTCATTTCAGCCCGTGCCCCTCGGACTCAGAACCATTGCAACAGGGCAGAAATTGAGGAGATTGATCTCAGCATTGACCCGAGATCAAAGCCGGTTTTTGCTCGATGACAAGCTGTTAGAAACTGAAAAAAAACTTCAGATAGCTACAAATTGTCAGTTCCTATGGTCACATCCCGAGAGTTTATGGATAGAATATGCGATTGAAACCGCTATTCGGTAGGGGTTTCAGCCACTCATTCTACTGATTGCCGACCCGGAAACTGGGTTGGCTCCCCTTTGCATTCAGGAGATTTCGAATTATGAATAAAGGCGAGCTGATTGATAAGGTGGCCGAAAAGGCGAATGTCACCAAAAAGCAGGCCGATCAAGTGCTGACCGCAGCGCTCGACTCGATCGTGGAAGCGGTTTCGTCAGGCGAAAAGGTGACTCTGGTGGGGTTTGGCTCGTTTGAGCGCCGTGAGCGGAAGTCCCGCGAAGGCCGCAACCCCAAAACTGGCCAAAAGATGGAAATTCCGGCCACCTGTGTTCCCGCCTTTTCTGCCGGTAAGTTGTTCAAGGAAAAGGTTGCGCCTTAGGCAGTCCCCTAAGCGTCCTTTTAGGTCTCTGTGGTTGCCATGGCCGACTGGTGTTTGAGGGTCGGTCATGGAATTTGTTTTACCAGCGCCCAACAATCTGCATGGCAAAGCAGCGAGCTGCCCTTGGGCCGATCGAATGGGCCGATCGAACCAGGCCCGTGAGTTGCAAGTGAATTAGTGACGGTTTGGGATTAATCGCCCTGGCGGGATGAATCAACGGAAAAGCATCGGTTGTAGACTAAATCCCGACTGCCCGACCCATCATTTTGCAAATTTGCCATGCACGCTTCCATGGATGCTTCCCCGATCGCCCCGCGCCCGTTGAAGGCTACGGTGCTTCAGTTGCCGGTTCATCTGCTGGATGACTACACCCAGTGGTTGTTGGATCGGCGACAGGAGGGAGGCGCGCAGGTGGTGACCCTCAATGCGGAAATGGCGATCGAGGGGGAACGAAACGCCCGATTGGGGGAAACGATTCGCCAAGCCGATTTGTGCATTCCCGATGGGGCTGGCGTGGCCCTATACCTGAAGCTGCGGGGCTATCGCCAAGTGCGCCGGGTTCCGGGCATTGAGTTAGCAGAATCGGTGCTGACGGCCTTTGGTCGATCGCCCAATGCCTACGGAACCGTTTGGTGCTATGGCGGTCAACCGGGTGTTGCTCAGGCGGCGGCCCAAGCCTGGGAAAAACGGGCCCCCGGCATTCAATTTTCAGGGATTTATCACGGCTTTTTGAGCGAAGACGAGCGATCAACCATGGTGCAGGCCATGCGAGAAGCTCAACCAGGTCTGATTTTGGTGGCGCTGGGTGTTCCTCGCCAGGAATATTGGATTGCGGAACACCGCTACCTTTGTCCCAATGCCATTTGGATTGGTGTTGGGGGCAGTTTTGATATTTGGTCGGGCACAAAGGAGCGCGCACCCGCTTGGTTTTGCGAAAACAATCTGGAATGGCTCTATCGCCTCTATCAAGAACCTTGGCGTTGGCGGCGAATGCTGGCTTTGCCGAAGTTTGCTTGGCGGGCGCTGCTGGAAACGCTACGCCCCCAGCGCTCCAGTTCTCGTTAAGGCGTTGATCAATGAAACTTTGATCAAATGAGATTTTGATCAATTGGTTCCTGATCGATACAGCCTTTACCTAAAAATAATTGGCACGCCATATCACGGATGCCATGAAGCAATGGTTTGGTGGGCAGTGCCCACCCTACGGGCTGATTGATCAAACTCTGAGCAATTAGTAATATTCCTGATCAATCAATTCCCTCTAAAACATGCCTTCAGGAACGGGAATGTTGCCGTTGTTGTAGTCTTCCCAAACTCGGAACAGGAACATTCGCCGATCGCGGGCAGTGTTGCCATAATTTTCTAGTTCCGATCGAAACAGTTTGCGAAGTGTGGGATTTTGCGCCAGACTCAGCAGTTCCTGAAGCTCGGTTTCAGAAAACTGGCTATCGAGACGACGGCTGTAAGTGAGGGCGACGGTTTTCCAGCCGGCCCGCTCCTTGAGCACATCATTCAACCAGTTAATGAATTTCAGGGACTGGTTGGGCGAAACGGCTAAATCTACAGCATTTCCCAAATATTGATCGTAGCGTTCAGCAACTCCCAATTCTTGCAAAACAGCGGTGATTAGTTGCCGTTTTGTCATGGGCTGTTCAGGCAAGGCCGGCGTGGTTTGCGCAAGCCGATCGCCAGGATTTTCGCTGATCAAATTCACGGTGTTTTGAGGGGTGATCGGCTCTGTGGCATTGGCTGGCTGCAAATGGGCGATCGCCATGGCGATGCAAAGACCGGCGGCCGCAAGGGCGATCGATTGCCAAAAATTAATCCAACGAGCTTGCTTGAGATGGGTCATACCAGTGACTAAAAAAGGGGGAAAAAGGGGTTGAAGGATGAAGATCTTTGGCTGATTGGCACAAAATACTAGCGGCCAGATTGCGATCGCTCTCGTTTCCCGATCGTGCCGCGCGTGACTCCTAGTTGGCTGGACAGTTGCAAATCTTGCCAAAGTTCAGTGCCGGAAATTTCGCCCCGCAGGAGTTGTTGATAGCGGGCGATCGAGTGACTGACCCGATCGGGCGATTCATTTAGAAACTCCAACCGGAATCGCCGGGCCCCGGATGCGATTAACCGTTGCACCACCTCTGCACCCGTCTGTGCCACCCCATTAAACACCGTGTTTCGACAGCCCGCATCAGCCTGTAACCGATGCTCCACCCCAGCTCGATCGCGCAGGGTAACCGTTTGTTTTTCGCAGGGACGACCGCAGTTTGTGTGATCGGTTCCGGTGGACAAAAAAGCACAGAAAACGCAATGCTCCATATGGAACATGGGCATATGTTGATGAATCGTAATTTCCAACCAGTCGGGAGGACAGGCTTTCAGCAAATCGACCAATTGATCGGCATTTAAATCGTAGGAGGCTGTGAGTCCGGCCAGTTGAAATTCTTGCTGAAAATAGCTAGCAGCGATTGGGTTAGCCACATTCAGCGAAAAATCTCCCATGCAGCGATCCTGGGCAAAGAAGCTGAGATGGTCATAATTTCGCACCAAATAGCCATCCGCATTGCTGTTGCGAACTTGCTGCAAAATCCAGGTTTCACCGGTTTTGTAAATCCGAGGGGGCGCAACCCAAAGGGTTTGTTGATCCGATTGTTTTTGGGTGCGAAACCATTCCACCAGCGATCGATATTGACGCGGATCTTCTAATTCGCAATAGAGCCGATCGATCCCGGCGGCCATGGCGCTGGCCAGTTGGGCCCGGTTGCGCACCAAAACCGACAGTTGGGCCGGCTTTGGAGCCGGTCGATCGCCCATGGCGGGCCAAAGGTCTCGCGATCGCGCCGTGGCGTGCAATGTCCAACGGGGCGGTTGGGCCCGCTGCTGTTCCAGTTGGGCCACCAAGTCTCGCCGCATTCGGTTTAGCTCGCTGGCGGGCAAAATCACCTCGCCACTGAGTTGTTGCTCAAAGCGATCGAGCCGAAAAGCCGTATTGCCCAGCCGGCCAAACTGGTCTTGCAGCCGCTCGGCCGTGAGGGGTTGGCGCTCTGCTGCCGCCAGGGGCATGGTGGACACCACTTGGGCAATGTGGCCCAACTCATCCCGGGCGATCGCGGTGGCGGGCTGACCCAGCACCCCATGGAATTCAATGGCGATCGGGCGCTGAAATTTGGGTTGCTCGCCCGCGTAGGTTTGGCGCACCCGCTTTTCCAGTTCCGGATCGGAAGTTTTCCACAGCCGATCGCCCGATCGCACCCGTCGCAAATCCAACTTACTGAAGCGATCGACCCGCAACCCCCACAGCTCGCCCGATCGTCCCGGTTCCCGCACCTCACAGATGCGGCCGCCCTGTTCGCCGCCGGGCCCGTCCAGGCCAATGCCATCGCCAGGGCTGAGGTGCAAACCAGTCGATCGCACCCACAACCAATCGCCCTCCACCCGCACCACTTCGCCCAAATAGGCCCCGCGCTTTTTGGCATATTCCCCATGCACCAGCGCTTGATTGTTGATGCCCTCAAACCAGCCTGTGAATAGACCACGAGAAAAGGACATTTCCAATTCGTAGCGATCGGCCGACTCAGCCGATCGCGGTGCTTGTGTCTGCGATCGCGATGGAGCAAGGGGCTGAATCGCCGGGTCTACCCGACCGGCCACGGCGGCCACCGCCCGATCGAGCGCTTGGCGATAGATTCTTGTGGTGCTGGCCACATATTCCGGCGCTTTCAACCGGCCTTCAATTTTCAGGCAACTGACCCCCGCCGCCACCAACTCCGACAGCACCGGCAACCCAGACAAATCCTGGGGACTGAGCAGATAGTCCCGATCGCCCAAATCCACCACCTGTCCATCGGCCACCAACTCATAGGGCATCCGACAGGCCTGGGCGCATTCCCCCCGATTAGCCGATCGCCCACCCAGCGCCTCACTAGTCAGGCATTGGCCCGAATAGGCCACACAAAGGGCCCCATGCACAAACACCTCCAGCGGCAAAGACAAGCCCCGATCGCCCAACTGGGTTTGAATTTTCTCAATTTCCCGAATCGAACATTCCCGCGCCAACACCACCAACTGGCAACCCAAATTCCGCGCAAACGCCACCCCCGCCGCACTGGTGATCGTCATTTGCGTTGAAGCATGGATCGGAAAATCCGGCGACAGATGCCGAATCAACCGCACCAACCCCACATCCTGCACAATCGCCGCATCCACCCCCGCCGCAATCACCGACTTCAGGTAGCGCTCCGCCTCCGCCAGCTCATCGGTGAAAATCAGCGTGTTGATCGTCACATAGCCCTTCACCCCGCGCCGATGCAGCCAGGCCATCAGCTCCGGCAAATCCGCTTCCGTGAAGTTTTCGGCCCGCATTCGCGCATTGAAGCGATCGAGGCCGAAATAAATCGCATCGGCCCCGTTTTCCACCGCCGCCTTCGCACAGTCCCAATTGCCCGCCGGAGCCAACAACTCCGGCCACCCCAAGGGCTGCGAAGCTGTCACCACATCCTCTGGGCGCTTGGAGCATGGAACATCGGATTGCTGAGCGTCGGGCAACGAAGAAAGCATGATGGGGGTTGAAAGCTGCTGATGGATTCGTTCAAGAGGTTCACTAACCAGTATCAGGAAAAAGTACCGCAATCGGTATGTTGGGATGTTGGGCGGGCAGTTCCCGCTGAAGTCCTGCGGGCGCGATCGCGGTGGGCTTGCGTGGGCTGCAATCACCTTTCGCGGCCCTCAGTTTCGTTGAATTATTTTCAGTTGCATGGAAGTTGTGCAGAGTGGCATGGTGTGCAGAGTTGCGTGGAAGCCTGAAATGGGCTAGGCATGATGGGTTAGTGATCAACCGTGATCAATCAGCCGCCCTGATCAGTCACCTCGATCAATCTGTTTGGATTAGTCTGTGCTAATTAGCCTGTGCTGATTAGTTCATGCCGACCAGTTCATACTGATCAATCTGTCCGGGTCAGTTAGTCTGTCTTAGTCAGGTTGTTCTGAGAATTCTGGCAGCGGGTGCAGGTTCTGGTTCGATCGAGCCGGTGTTTGCTCCCCTGGCCCAGATCGATCGTTTGAAGTCCCTAGCGTGTCAATTCCTAAATAGCAGCAATGGATCGCCTAAGCATCGTGCAGCCTTTCGGTATTTTGGACGGCAAACAAGCTGGCCCCTTCCGTCAAGAAGTGAGCGATCAGGTTCAATCAGGAATGCAACATATCCTGGTTGACTTTCAAGATGTGTCTTTCATGGATAGTTCGGGACTGGGGGCCCTGGTTTTAGCCTTGAAAACGGCTCGATCGGCCGGAGCCAAGCTTTATCTTTGCTCAATCAATGACCAAGTGAAGATGCTGTTTGACCTGACAAGTATGGATCGGGTATTTGAAATCTATCCCGACCAGGAGTCGTTCATGGAGCATTTCAATTCCCTTTAAAGTTCGATTGAAGGCTCGATCGCCCCTGGGGACTGGCAGTGAGTTATGGGCGAAAATCCTATGAATCTGCAAGATCCCTGTGCAATGCTAGGCATCAACGCTGTGGCGGAGTCTCCAAAACCAAGGCGGGCGGATGGGGCGATCGCCCATGTGGCCCCTCCACAAAGCCCCAGCGAGGGCCGGTATAGATTTGCATCTCTAGTGAACTGCCGGTGAATCTTTGGTGAACCCTGGAATTTGGGACACCAACTTGCAACCCTAGGCCGAAACACTGGATTTGAGCATTTGCATCGGCCCTAGTTCAACTAGCGGAATGAAAGCGCAGTCATGAGTTGGCCAGACTGGACGAGTTTGATCGTAGGGATCGGCATTGGGTTTTATGGGGCGCTGCGACGCTCAACCAGTCCGGCATCATCACCAAAAACAACCGCATCGCAAGTCTTATCAGTCGCGCCCATGCAGCCGATCGCGGCGGGAACCAATCCTGGGATCCATGCGGAAATGGCTGAGGTTGCAGCCAACTCACTGGATGCCGAAAAAGATGTTGAAAGTGCCGATGCCAGTGCCGATGCCGATGCCGATGCCGATGCCGATGCTCAGGATGCTGAGCCATCCAACACCGAGCCATCCAACATCGATCAAGTCCAAAACACCAGCCCGCCAAATGCGGACACTTCAGCCTTAGCTGCTGCCTATCATTTGGCGAAACAGTGGGGTGCGTTTCAGGCGGGATTTTTGGCCCGGACAGCCCATGAGTTGCGATCGCCCATGAGCAGCGCGATCGGGCTGCACCAAATGATTTTGAACGATCTGTGTGATGACTTGGAGGAGGAACGCCAGTGCGTGGCCGATGCCAACCAAGCGGCTCAACGGATGGTGAATTTGCTCGATCGCCTGATTGAAGTGTCCAAATTTAATAGCGGAGCCATTGAGCCAGATTTTCAGGTTGTTGCCCTGTCCCTCATTTTGGATGACGTGGAAGGGTTGACCTATTTACAGGCGGCAAACCGCAACATTGGCTTGGATTTTGAGGAACCGCCCGAGGTGGATGTGTGGGTGGATTCCAAACGAATGCGCCAGGCCTTGGCATTGGTGGTGGATGGTTTGATCACACAGCTTGCCCAGATTGGCGACAAGGGGCCAATTACCCTGCGCACCTCCGTGATTGAGCAGACGGTTCAGATTCAAATCCAAACCACCTGTGCGCTGGAAACCTGGAGCGACCCGATCGACTTGATGGATCCGGGAATGTCCGTTGCCCACAGTGTGGCCGATCTGCGGGCGATGGCGGCCCACAGTCAGCTATCACCGATGATGGGCCTGTGGGTGGCTCAGTTGGCGATCGAGTCGATGGATGGGCAATTAACGGCTACTTCAAGCGAAAACGGCATGGAACTGCTCTGCAAGGTTTCCTTGGCTTAGGGGAATTTGGGCTAACGGCGATCGAGAGATTCCCGCAATTCCACAGGGGCTTCCAGTAATTGCAGCGTGGCCCGCTCGGCATCGATCGCCACCGGAATCCCGATCGGGAGGGTGAGCTTGTCGGGCACATGGCCCAGGGCCAACCCCTGCCAACTGGGAATTCCCAAGGGGCGAATCCAATCATCCAGCACGCGGTTAAGGGAAAGGGCCGGCTCCCGATCGCCCGGACTCTCGCAGCGCGTGCATTGGGCAAACACGAACCCCGCCAACTGATCCAGCAAACCCGCCAGCTTCAGTTGCGACAACAGGCGATCGACCCGATAGACCGGCTCGCCCACCTCTTCCACCACCAAAATTTTGCCCGCCCACTGGGGAAGATAGGTGGATCCCACCATGGCCGCCAACACCGACAGATTCGCCACCACCAAGGGGCCCTGGGCTTGGCCGGGGTGAATCACTCGGTGGGTTTGCTGGGGCGGATTTTGGAGGGTGGCCGCTGTCCCTGCCATCAAAACCTGTTGCCAAGCGGCCGTGGAAAACGCATTCCAGCGAGAAGCGATCACGGGGCCATGGAACGTGACCAAGCCCGATCGCTCGTAATAGGCCAACAACAGGGCGCTGATGTCGCTGAAGCCCAGGAGAATTTTGGGGTGCGATCGCGCCAACTCCCAATCCAGCAAGGGCAAAATCCGCGCACAGCCCCACCCACCGCGCGCACAAATAATTGCCGCCACTTGCGGATCGGCAAAGGCCCGGTTTAAATCCGCCGCCCGATCCCGATCGCGCCCGGCCAAGTAACCATCTCGATCGAATAAATGTCGCCCCGGAACCAGCCGAAATCCTTGCTGAGTCAACCACTGCCAGCCCTGCTGTAGGTCGGCTGCCGAAACGCGCCCCGCCGGAGCCACAATCGCGATCGTGTCGCCGGGTCGGAGCGATCGCGGCCGCAGCAGAGGCCGCACCGGGTTAGCCGTTGGCAATGGCGACAAGGGAGAATCTGCCGCCCTGGCCAGCGATCGGCCGTCGATTTGCGTAGCCAGGGCCAGAGCACCCAAACCCCTAAGCCAAAACCGGCGCGATCGCCCATGGTTGATCATCATTAATCGCTTTTTGAAAAAAGTTATGAATAGAAATGAGAACGGCTCCGCAGCCTGCTCAGTAATTCATTTCATAATTCCATGATCATCCATTACCCAGTCCTGGCTCCAGACAATCTTTTGTTAAGCTAGACTGAGAATTAATTGCAATAATGCTAGGCTCATACTTCAATTAAAACGCCGATTATCCGGCCGAGGTGCGATCGCCAGCAGTCATCAGCAATCCTCGATCGACCCACCATCCCAGGCGCTCAGTGCCCTCGGGGTAGACCCTGGAATTGGGTCACGACAACAGCCGATCTCCCTGCGCAGACTGACAACCACCCCGAACCGGATTTTCATCAACCCGACATTGCCAGCTTCCATGAGACGTTTGACCCGCCGCGCCTTTTTGGCGACCAGCTCAATGGCCACCGCCGCCGTTGCGATCGCCCAGGGTTGCACCCCATCTTCATCCACTTCCAACAACGCCAACGGCAGTTCCAGCAATGGATCCAGCCAAAAAGTGTTGCGGCTCTATTCCGGCCGTCACTACGACAGCGACAAGGCTGTTTATGAAGGATTTGAACGCAAAACCGGCATCAAAATCGAATACATCTCCGATGATGCCGACAAGCTCATTGAGCGGATCCAAGCAGAGGGCAGCAACAGCACAGCAGATCTGTTGTTAACAGTGGACGCGGGGCGATTATGGCGGGCTTCGGCAGAAGGGTTGTTTCAGCCGGTGACCCCCACCCAGGCCCCCAACCTTTACAGCGCGGTTCCAGAAAATTTGCGCCACCCGGAAGGCCAGTGGTTTGCCCTGTCGAAGCGGGCCCGCGTGATTATGTACAACAAGGAAAAGGTGCAACCCTCGGAACTCAGCACCTATGAAGCGCTGGCCGATGCCCGGTGGCGCAGCCAAATTCTGGTGCGCACCTCCAGCAACATCTACAACCTGTCCTGGGTGGGCGAAATGATTGCTGTCCATGGCGAGGCCAAGACGGAACAATGGGCCCGCAGCATGGTGGCGAATTTTGCGCGGCCACCGGAAGGCAATGACACGGCGCAAATCATGTCCTGTGCGGCGGGTATTGGTTCGATCGCCATTTCCAACACTTACTATTTGGTGCGTTTGGCCAAGTCCACCAAACCGGAAGAGCGCACCGCCTTCCAACGAATTGGAGTCTGTTTCCCAAACCAGGGCGATCGGGGAACCCACATCAACATCAGCGGCGTGGGCCTGGTGAAAAATGCTCGTAACCCCGAAGGGGCGATTCAGTTCATGGAATATTTGCTGAGTCCCGAAGCCCAGGAACTCTTTGCCAAGGGCAACCACGAATATCCCGTGCTGAAGGGTGTGGCGCTGGATCCAGATCTGGCCAAGCTGGGCACTTTCAAGGAATCCACCGTGAGCGCCACTACCTTTGGCCGCAACAACGAGGTGGCGCTCAAACTGCTCGATCGCGCCGGTTGGAAGTAACGTTGCCATGGGCCAGGAACCCGCTCCCCGATCGCTTCCTCTGGTTTTGAGCGCCTTCGAGCCTCAGACCCTGCGGGGGTGGTCATGGGTTCATGGCCACTGCCGCTCGATCGCCCAATCAAATTTACTAATTAACTTAACTTATTAAATTGATCCATGAGATCCAGTCATCGGATCAAAAATCCAGCGTGCCTTGTGCAAACTGCCACGAAATCGTTTCAGTAAGTCTTTCAGTAAGTCACTGAATTTTGCTAACTAGTGAGCTATTGTCGATCGCTCAGTTGCAGCTTGCATTTGCCAAGCCAATTCATACTATCTCCGCAGGTGCAATGTAGCTTTTTTAGCCAGGTTGCTGAGGCGGAAACTCATAATCCCTAAAAATTGATTCAAAACTTAAATTTGCAATGTAAAAAAAGTTACAAGCCTGTCTCGATTAATAGTGAATCTGTTGATCTCGTCAGGGCAAAATCTTTAGAAAATATTGAAGAAATATTACAATTATCTGAGAAAGCATCTGAAATTCATTCAGAATCATTTCGTTCAATAATGACAGTCATCTCACTTTCTTGATCAAAATCTGAAACGAGACAATGAAGGTTTTTGTTTACAGTCTCGGTCTCTCAAAATGGCAAAAACCCTGATCAAGCTAAATGAGAATTGGTTTAGTCAACGCTCATTTTAAAAGCCAGTTTGGTTAGGAGTGAGGGATGGCAAATCAAAATTTTTCTTTATACTAAAGCAGTAACTAGGACAGTGACCTAAACTCAAGTTTCGGGCTTCTGATGAAATTCCCGTAACACTACTTCCCCTGAGTCTGAACCCATGACGAGTGCGCCCGGTTCCACCAACCCAGCGATCGCCCATCTTCCGGCATACCAGATTCTTGAGCTGATGTATGAAGGCACAAGAACACTGGTCTATCGCGCAGTGGAAAAGGCAACCCAGCGATCGGTCATCATTAAAGTTCTGTCTCAGGAATATCCAAGTTTTGCAGAATTAGTCCAGTTTCGCAATCAATATACGGTCACTAAAAACTTACCTATTGATGGTATTGTTCACCCCCTTAGCCTCATTCCCTACGGCAATGGATATGGGTTGGTTATGGAAGATTTTGGAGCAATTTCCCTTGCTCAATATCTTCAAGATAATACAGTCACTTTTGTTGAAATTCTAGGAATTGCAGTTCGTTTGGTTGAAATTCTCCATGAATTGCATCAATATCGGGTTATTCATAAAGATATTAAACCAACCAATATTCTCATTGACCCCACTTCCAAGCAAGTCAAATTAATTGACTTTGGAATTGCTTCTCTGTTGCCGAAGGAAACGCAATCCCTCCAAAGTCCTAAAAGTCTGGAGGGAACCCTCGCCTATTTGGCTCCAGAACAAACGGGGCGCATGAACCGGGCGATCGATTATCGAGCTGATTTTTACGCCCTAGGAGTCACGCTCTATCAAATGTTGACGGGGGAATTACCGTTTAAGGGTCAAGATCCGCTGGAGCTAATTCATTGCCACATGACGCAAATTCCGTCAGCGGTGGATGTGTTGAACCCTCAGGTTCCTGGCATGGTGGCGGCAATTGTCAACAAGTTGATGGCCAAAAATGCGGAGGATCGCTACCAAAGTGCCTTGGGGTTGAAGCATGACCTGGAGCATTGCCTCAACCAATATGCCCTTCAAGGACGGGTAGCGGTTTTTTCTTTGGGCGATCGGGACTTGAACGATCGATTCCTGATTCCTGAAAAACTTTATGGTCGCCAAACAGAAGTTCAAGCCCTTTTAGATGCGTTCGATCGCGTGGCCCAGGGAGCCTCGGAATTAATGTTAGTGGCGGGATTTTCCGGCATTGGCAAAACCGCCGTGGTTAGTGAAGTCCATAAGCCGATCGTGCGGCAACGGGGCTACTTCATTAAGGGAAAGTTTGATCAATTTAACCGCAATATTCCTTTTTCGGCTTTTGTTCAAGCGTTTCGAGATTTGATGGGGCAGCTTCTCTCAGAATCTGACCAACAACTTGCCCAATGGCGCACGAAAATTTTGACGGCCCTGGGAACCAACGGGCAGGTACTGATTGACGTGATTCCTGAGCTAGAGCGGATTATTGGTTCGCAACCACCGGCTCCGGAGTTATCCGGCGCGGCGGCTCAAAATCGATTTAATTTGCTCTTTCAGAATTTCCTCCAAATCTTTACCCAAGCGACCCATCCCCTGGTTTTATTTTTGGATGATTTGCAGTGGGCTGATTCGGCCTCTTTGCAACTGATTAAGATTTTGATGGATGGTCATCCCTATCTTTTGCTATTGGGAACCTATCGAGACAATGAAGTCTCGTCTGCCCATCCGTTAATGCTGACCATTGAGGAACTGAAAAAAGCAGAGGTCACGCTGCAAACAATCACCCTTGCTCCCCTAGGGTTTCGCGATACTAACCAGTTGGTGGCGGAAACTTTGCATTGCGGCTTGGATCGATCGCGCTTGCTGACGGAGCTAATTTATCTGCGTACTCAAGGTAATCCTTTCTTTACGGCCCAATTTTTGAAGGCTCTCAAAGAAGATGGCTATATTTTGTTTGACCGAGAGCAAGGCGTTTGGGAATGCGATTTAGCACCCATCAGCACCCTGTCTTTAACGGACAATGTGGTGGAATTTATGGCCTTGCAGCTTCAGAAGTTGCCTGCGGTTACCCAAGGGGTTTTGAAGCTAGCCGCTTGTATTGGCAACCAGTTTGATTTGAGCACCTTGGCTATTGTTTCTGAACAGTCAGAAACGGAGACCGCCGCAGCCCTCTGGAAAGCGTTGCAAGAAGGATTAATTTTGCCCCAGAGCGAGGTTTATAAATTCTATTTGGGTCAAGAAACACCAGAAACGACAGAAACAGAAACCACAGTGAGCGATCGGGCTGTTTATCGCTTTTTGCACGATCGTGTTCAACAGGCGGCCTATGCCTTGATTGATGACGACCAAAAACAGGCAACCCATCTTTGTGTGGGTCGGTTACTGTTGGAGCAACTTTCAGAGCGCGATCGGGAAGAGCGGATCTTTGAAATTGTTAACCACCTCAACGTGGGTCAAGCGCTCATTGCAGCGCCCAACCAACAGCGAGAATTAGCCCAATTAAATTTCTTAGCCGGTTGCAAGGCCAAAGCCGCCACCGCCTATGCCGCCGCATTGACCTATATTCGCACGGCGATCGAGTTGTTACCGGAGGCGATCGCCCAAAAGGACTATGACCTCAGTTTTAGGCTCGATAAAGAACGGGCAGAAATTGAATATTTGAATGGCAACCTGGAAGCAGCAGAAATCTGGATTCAAAGAGCCTTGGGCAAGGCGAAAACTTCCTTAGAAAAAGCCGATGTTTACAACATGTCGATCTTGCAATATACCTTGCAAGCCAAATATCCCGAAGCGATTCAAGCGGGCCGCCAAGGCTTAGCCCTCCTGGATATTGATCTGCCTGTTGATCACTTGGAAGCGGCCCTAGCCCAGGAATTAGGCCAAGCAAAAACATTAGCCAATCATAATTCCTTTGAGGTGCTGACTCAGTTGCCGATCATGACTGAGCCGGAGCAAAAAATGGCGATCAAGCTGTTAATTAGCATGGGGCCGCCCACCTATCGCTCCCATCAACGGCTGTGGTCAGTCATTTGTGCCAAGGCAGTGAATCTTTGTTTGCAATATGGCAATACACCGGAAATTGGCTACATCTACCCGGCTTTTGGTGGACTGCGGGGCTATGCCTTGAATAACTATCAAGGCACTGATCAATTACTGGATATTACCCTTCAGCTAATTCAGGCCTTTAATAATAAGTCCGCTGAAAGTGTGGCTTATTTGATGATTGGCAGTTCCTTACGCCATTGGTCAGATCCCCTCAAAATCGCCACGGAAGATTATCTATCTTCCTATCGAGTGGGGCTGGAATCGAGTAATTTGCAATACGCGGCCTATGCTTTTGGTCACAACATGTATTGCCGGTTTTATCAAAGCCTGCCCCTAGATCAACTATTTGATGAAATTACAGAGTATTTAAACTTCAGTCGCAAGCATAAAAATCAGTGGGCGATCGATCTGATGTTAGGGGGTCTGTCGGTGGTTGCCAATCTCCTAGACCCGGAGTATGACCCAACGGATTTATCGATCGGCTGGGGCAAAATTCAGTCAGAGCTAGCCTACTTAGAGCAATGCCGGATTCACAAAAATTGGCAAGTTATTTGCATTTTCAATATCCTGCGTACCCAAGTTCTTCTGATTTTTGATCAACTGGAAGAAGCCTATTATTACGGTCAGCAGGCGGAATCAGAAATTATTAATGTGGCTCCTCAGGGGCTATTGCCCTACGTTCATCACTGCTTTGTTTATGCGCTGCTCTTAGCTGCTCGATATGAGCAAACCCCTGAAGAACAAAAAGCCAGGGATTGGACAACCATCATTCGCTATCGTGATCAGCTCAAAATTTGGGCCGATAATTGTCCCGAAAACTTCTTGCACCTTTACTTTTTGGTGAAGGCGGAAACCGATCGCCTCACCAATCAATATCCTGAGGCGATCGAGTCCTATGATTGGGCGATCGCCAACGCCAAAGGCATGGGCTATCTCCAGGAAGAGGCCCTGGCCAATGAACTGGCTGCGAAGTTTTATATGAGTTGGGGTAAAGAGAAAATTGCCGCCGTTTACCTCCAGGAAGCCTACTATTGCTATGCCCGCTGGGGAGCCAAAGCCAAAATTCGAGATCTGGAAATTCGCTATCCCAAATTGTTGCGACCAATTCTTCAGGCGAGTTCCACCTCGGTTGACTTTCTCAACACGTTGATGACCCTTACTTCGGTTAACCCGACCATCCACAGCAGTACGCGCAAAAGTGCTAGCAGCGCTCGGCTTAATCAAACCTTGGACTTTGCTAGCATTTTGCGAGCGTCACAGGCCCTTTCTAGCACTATTCAATTAGAAGAATTGTTGGGTCAACTCACGCAAATTATTTTGCAAAATTCCGGAGCAGAACGCTGCGTTTTGGTGTTGGCTGATGATCGTGGAAGCTGGCAAGTGCGTGCTACGGCCACACTGAAATCAACCCAACTGGGAAATGATCCTTTAACCGATCATAGTCAAGTGCCGGCCAAGCTCATTCGGTATGTAAAAAATACCCAGGAACTGATTGTTATTGATGATTTGGTTACGGATTTACCAGTAATCGGAAGTTATTTAAATCAACACCAACCGAAGAGCGTCCTCTGTTTGCCTATCCTGAATCAGGGGCAATTATTGGGTTGCTTATATTTGGAAAATCGGCTAACTGCTGGAGTTTTCACCAATGATCGAGTGATTATTCTCAACTTCCTTTGCACGCAAGCGGCCATTTCTCTCAACAATGCCAAGCTTTATCAGCAGGTACAACAGTCTTTCACGGACTTACAGCAAGCACAATTAAAGCTAGTTCAAAGTGAAAAAATGTCGGCTTTGGGAAGTTTAGTGGCAGGGGTAGCCCACGAAATTAATAACCCGATCGGCTGCATTATTGGCAACATTGACGCAACCCAAATCTATATTGAAGATCTTCTGAGCTTGCTAGATCTCTATGCTCAAGAGTTGCCGAATCCCAGCGCCCAAATTCAAGCGGAATTGGAAGCGGTGGATTTGGACTATGTGCGCGATGATGCCATGCAACTGATTCGGGCCATGAAGGAAAGTGGCGATCGAATCCGTGCCATCAGCAAGAGTTTGAGAACCTTCTCCCGAGCGGATACGGAAAGCAAGCAATTGTTTGATGTGCGTGAAGGCATTGACAGCACGGTTTTGATCTTGCGCCATCGTCTGAAGGGCAATGATCACCGACCAGCGATTCATGTGGCCACCAATTACGATCCAGTGCCCGAAATTTATTGCTTTCCAGGGCAACTGAACCAGGTGTTTATGAATTTGTTAGCCAATGCGATCGATGCGTTGGATGAGGCCAGTCAAGGGCATAGTTTTGAAGCATTAACCGCCGCTGCTCAGGCAATTTCCATTCGCGTCACGTCCGACCAAGCAACTGTTCAAGTCACGATCGCTGATAACGGGGTGGGAATTCCTGAGGAAATTATCGGCAAGATTTTTGACCAGGCGTTTACGACTAAGGCAGTGGGTCGCGGAACGGGGCTAGGATTGGCGATCGCCCGCCAAATTGTGGTGGATATCCATGGGGGCAGTTTGGAGGCGAAATCAACGGTCGGTCAGGGGACAGAATTTGTGATTGGCTTGCCGATCGAGCGTCCCAATTAACCTGTAATCAATTGCGCATCGAATGCATGGCTCATCGATCGCCCCCATGAATCGTTTCGCCCCAATGGATAGTTAATGCGATCCAGAATCTTAGCCAAGAAATTGGATGGCCCCTTGGCGCAATACTTCCCAGCCCGTCGGCCCCCAGCGCACCACGGTGGATGGTTCGCCGGAACCCACTTCCGAATCGCCCATGGCGGCCACTTCATCGGGGCTGAGGGTCAACAGTTCGGGAAATTCCCGGTTAATGTCCGCGATCGTCCGCAGGGGAGGTTGCCCCGATCGATTCACACTGGTGGTGAGCAGCGGCCCCGTTTGGGCCAAAATCGCCTTGGCCACTTCACAGGCGGGAACTCGCAGCCCGATCGAGCGTGTGGGGCCCAAGATATCGTTCATTGGCGGCAGGCGATCGCTCTGGGCAGGTAACACAATTGTTAAGGCTCCTGGCCAATAGTCTTGGGCGATCACCTGCCATTGGCCCAGATCGCCAGCCCGATCGTCCACATAGGGCCACAAATCCGCTGGCTGGGCCCCCATCAAAATCAGAGGCTTTTGGAAATCACGCTGCTTGGTGGCATAGACCGCCGGGGCCCGATCGGGCCGAGCCGCCAGGGCCGGAACCGTATCCGTAGGGAAACTGGCGAGGGCGGTTCCTGTCCGCAAGCCGGTGATTAGGGCTGAGAGGGTGACTTGGGGCACGCTGAGAACTCCTGGTGCGATCGCAACAGTTGGCCAAATCGGCGAGAAATGACAAGAAATTGGGAGAGATTAGGAAAAATTAGGGTGCGAGAACTGCGGGCGCTTGGCGCAACCGGGGGCAACCTAGCCGCTGCATCAACCCCTAAACCTCATCATCTTCGTCATAGAACCGGGTGGAAAAAACAGGTTCAGACATCTTGCTCGTGGGAATCAGGGGCGGCTGTTCTGCGTCGAGGGAGTCTAGGGCCGGCAAATCAACCACCGTGGGAATGATCGGGGGGTCGGTGGTCGCGTCCTTTTCCACATCCACTAGGGCATCCAAGTCCCGATCGGCTACCGTAACGGCAAAGTTATCCCGATCGCCCACTTCATCTTGATCGAGCGGCTCTTGATCAAGCGGGTCGATCGCCGGGGGATTGAGCACCTCGGGGAGAGTTGGCGGCTGCGGTGGGTTTGGCTCCGAATCCGTCGCTTCGTCGGGATGCGCCGTGGGCCGATCGCTGGCCCGTCGAAACACCAAGTTGGTTTGACCATTCACCTCGATCGCTTCCACCTCGATCGTGTCGCCTTCGGTGAATGCGCCGGCCAGGATTTGATCGGCGATCGGGTTTTCCAATTCCTTTTGGATGGCTCGCTTCAGGGGGCGGGCCCCATACACCGGGTCGTAACCCACATCGGCAATGTAGGTTTTAGCTGATTCAGACAGGGCGATCGCAATTTTTTGATCGGCCAACAATCGCTCAATTCGCTTCATTTGAATGGACACGATTTGGCGCAAATTCCCCTTCGAGAGGGCTTCAAAAATAATCGTTTCATCCACCCGATTCAAAAACTCGGGGCGGAAGTGCGATCGCAAAGCCTTCAACACCCGATCGCGCATTTCGTCATAGCCTTCCTCTTCCAGGCTAGATTTCAGAATATGCTCGCTGCCCAGATTACTGGTCATGATCAAAATGGTGTTCCGGAAATCCGCCACACGCCCTTGGCCATCCGTTAAGCGCCCATCATCCAGCACTTGCAGCAAGATATTAAAAATATCCGGGTGCGCTTTTTCCACTTCATCAAACAAAATCACGGAATAGGGATGCCGCCGCACCGCATCGGTGAGCTGGCCACCCGCTTCATAGCCCACATATCCCGGCGGCGCACCCACCAACCGCAACACATTTTGCTTCTCCATATATTCGGACATATCAATCCGAATCATGGCATCTTCGCTATCAAATAGTAGCTCCGCCAAGGCGCGGGCCAATTCTGTTTTGCCGACCCCCGTGGGTCCCAAAAACAGGAAGGAACCGATCGGGCGGCCCGGGTCTTTCATGCCAGCGCGGGCCCGGCGAATGGCGGCGGCCACAGCGGTGATCGCCTCCTGTTGGCCAATCACGCGATCGTGTAAATAGCGCTCCAGTTGCAGCAGTTTTTGGCGCTCCGATTCCATCAACCGATTAACCGGAATGCCGGTCCATTTCGCCACCACTTCCGCAATATCCGCTTCCGTGACCTGCTCTCGCAACATGGGCACGGCCATTTGCGTTTGGATGGCCAACAATTGGGATTCTTTGGCGGCTCGTTCCTCTTGAATACGCTCTAGGTCGCCATACTTAAGCTGAGCTGCCAAATTGAGATCATAGTCCCGTTCCGCTTGTTCAACTTGTTTTTGCAGGGTGCTTTCTTGCTCTTTCAAATTGCCAATTTCATCGAGCAATTCTTTCTCGCCCCGCCACTGTTGATCCAGCTCCGTTTGTTGACTCTGAAGGGTGCTAATTTCAGCTTCAATGCGCAGCAGTCGATCGCGCGAGGCTGTTTCGCCCTGCAAGGATAACCGCTCCATTTCCAATTGCCGCAGCCGCCGTTCGATCGTCTCCAGCTCCACCGGCTTGGAGGTGATTTCCATTTTTAATTTGGCGGCCGCTTCGTCCACCACATCGATCGCCTTATCGGGCAAGAATCGATCGGGAATATAGCGATTAGACAGTTGGGTGGCCGCCACCAACGCCGCATCGGAAATCTTCACCCCATGGTGAACTTCGTAGCGTTCCTTCAGGCCACGCAGGATCGAAACCGTCACGTCGATCGTCGGTTCTTCCACCAAAACCTGTTGGAATCGCCGTTCTAGGGCCGGATCCTTTTCCACATGGGTGCGATATTCATCGAGGGTGGTGGCTCCAATGCACCGCAGTTCCCCCCGCGCCAACATGGGTTTCAGTAGGCTGCCCGCGTCCATGGCGCTGCTTTGGCCCGATCCCGTGCCGATGATGGTGTGCAGCTCATCGATGAACAGCACCACGGAGCCGCCCGAGTGGGTCACGGCCCGCAAGACCGATCGCAGTCGTTCCTCAAATTCCCCCCGAAATTTGGCTCCGGCGATCAGGCTGCCCATATCCAGCACAATTAACCGCCGATTTTTGAGGGATTCTGGCACATCCCCATTCACAATCCGTTGGGCCAGGCCTTCCACCACGGCGGTTTTGCCCACGCCCGGCTCCCCAATCAACACCGGGTTGTTTTTGCTGCGGCGTGAGAGCACCTGAATCACGCGGCGAATTTCCTCATCGCGTCCAATCACCGGATCTAATTTGCCGGCCCGGGCTTGTTCGGTCAGGTCGCGCCCAAAGCGCTCCAGGGCTTCCAGGGGATCTTCTTCTTTGCTCACGCTGTCGCGGGCGGGGCCAGTGGCTTCGGCCGATCGCTCCTGGGCCTTGATGGCGCTGCGAATTTCCCGAATGGCCGCCTCCACATCCTGGGGATCGACCCGTAGCGATCGCAGAATTTTGCGCCCCACCCGATCGTCATCGGCAAAGGCCAACAGCAGGTGATCAATGCCAATTTCCCGATCGCCCCAGGATTCCCGAGCCACATCCGCCCGATCGAGCAGGGCATCTAACCCCCGCCCCAGATAGAGCTGGTCACCCGCGCCGCCCCGGGGTTGCCGCTGGCCAAAATTTTCCAACTGCCGCGCCACCTGGGCCGGATCCAGTTGGGCCCGCTCCAACACCACCGCCGCCGTGTCGTTAATCTCCAGCAGAGCCAAGATCACATGCTCCACCTCCAGGTTCTGCTGGCGCATCCGGCGGGCCACTTCTTGGGAATTAACGATCGCTTCCCAGGCTTTTTCGGTGAATTGATTGGGGTCGGTGGGCTGCATGGATGGCGCTAGGAAAAGTGAGCATGGCCCGATCGTAGTCGATCGGGAGTGCCTACGAGGACGTTGGCTATTTTAGGGGTTAATCAACAGCCTGAAGACAAGTTTGGGCGAGCTGCTCCGCTTGGGCCGGGTCGATCGACTCAGGCATTGCCAAGACCTGGCCGTTCAGACCGCTCCCTTGCCAATAGTCCACAAACTCCGGCGCAGCATCGCAGAGGATCCAGCGCGAGGGCGTTGCTTGGCCATAGGCGGTGATGGTTTCGATCGCCAGGGAAAACCCACCGGCCTTGAATTTGGGGTTCAAATCCCCGTCATATTCAAACTTGCTCAACATCAACTGCACGGCCCGCAAGGCTCGGGCATCAAACCCGGGAGCATCGGTCAAGGTACGGGCCCGAAACACCGGCCGCAAGGTTCGGAAAGGAATGCGCACCGTTTGCCAAATGTTGTAGACCGTATCAAAAGAGGCGCAGTAGCCAATGCCGTCCCAGCGGGATTCCGCGCGCAAAATCAGCTTGTAGCGTTGGCCATCACCCTTAATGCGCAATTCCAACCCCTCAAAGGCCAACAGATTAATCGGTTCCTGAAAATTGCGGGTGCGAATGGAGGCGAACCCCCCGGAATTGTCGGTGGAAACATTGCCCGCAAACAGGCCATACCCATTAAACAGACGCAGATCGCTGCTGCTGACTCCGCCCATCACCACATCGTCGATCGCCCCCCAAACTTGGGCCAGTTCGGGGCTGGGTTGCCGAAAGTCACAAACCATTTGCGGCGATCGTTGGGGCGCTCGGGTCGCTTGAGCCGCGCGATCGACCCAGGCTTCGGGGGCCGCCGCTCCAAAAATCAGAATTGCCGCCGCCTGTTCGATCGGCGCTTCAGCCCATTGCTCAAGGGTCAGCCAATGGAGTTGGGGATCGGCCGGGAGCCGGGCCCGATCGACTCCCAAGGCCCAAACCTGATAGTTCCGTTGCAGGAGCAAGCGCACCACCCGCCGGCCCACATCCCCACAGGCCCCCCACACCAGGGCGATCGGGCGCGCAGTCTGGGCTAAAGACGGTTCCATCCAATCCACCTTGGCCTGTGTCCCCATCAGTTTTTGTACCCAACCAAAATCACCAATCACGGGAAACACCCCAAAATAGCGCAGGGTGCTGACGAATCGATCAAATGCCCAAGTTGCCATTGGTTTGCGTGGGGTGAATCAACGATTTAGGAAACAATTGGAAACGATTTAGGAAAAGACTCGATGCAGTGGACTGATTGATCCTGTGAACTGTATTGATCCTAATGATTTTCCCCAATGCTTTGCGGAACCATGGGCCGTGATTTAGCCCAATCGATGGCGCAACCAAAGGGCCATGAGCGGCAAAGCCACCCGATATCCCAAATCGGGCCCGTAAACCAAGCCCTTTTGTTGCAAGCTGGCCAGGGCCCCTTGCAGGCCGCCCCCCCGCGAAAGGCGGTGCTTTTGGACATATTCCCGCGCATGGGGGCGATCGGTCGGATCCAACGCCAAACTTTCCAACAGCCGCACTTGGGAATCAGGCAGCAACAACAGCAAGGATTCAAACGTGGCCGACAAGTCCTCCACTAACCCGATCGCCGCGCGATCGACCTGCTCCGCCGTAATCGCCACCGGGGTCGCCATCGATCGGCCCCGTTGCCCCGCCAACACATCAAGCCAAATTCGCCGGGCCAGGGCGATCGACTCGCCAAAATGTCCCCCCGCATTCAGGGCAAACCGTCGAATCGCCTCTGGAGTCCAATGCAACCCCAGCCGATCGCTCCGTTCCCGCAACCAGGGTTCCAACTCCGCCGCCGACAGGGGAGGCAGCAACAAAATTGCCAAATTGTGATCGGTGACCCACTCATCGGCCGTTGTCGCAATCAGGGCATAGCTCACTCGGGTTTGTCGCTGAATTTCGGCCCGCAAATATTGCTCCCAGCGCCCGTCACGATCCCATGACCTAAGGTGGGGTAAGTTTGCCAAAACCATCACCACCCGATAGTTCAGCCCATCGGCTAACTGTTGGGGCAAGGCCAGCAAAGATTGAAAACTCGCCCATCGATCGGCCGTGGGCGGCAACCGCAGTTCCGGCCGATGACCCCAGCGGATGGCGGCCCCCATGGTTTCGGCCCACCGTTGCAGGGTTTGGCGCTCCCGTTCTTGGCGGCAGGCTTGCAAAATACCCGTGGCCAAGCAGTCCACCAATCGCTCCGGACTCACGGCCCGCAAGCAATCAATTTCCATGACTTGGGCCCCCAAGCTGGCGGCCGCATAGGTCAAAAGGGTGCGCCGACCAATGCCCGGCACTCCGGCCAACAGCACGTCGCCATCCGCTTGCAGAATTTGACACAACTGCTCCCGATCGCTCACGCGGCCCACCAAATAGGGCGGAATAAAGGGATTCAGCGGGGGGCGATCGGGAAATGCATTCGCAGCCGCCACGGGCGAAAGGATGACCATTTTCACAACCTCAGCCAAACCAGTGACGGACTTCAATCAAGATCGATTGCGATCCTGATAGCACTATATAATAGTGCCAGCCGATCCCGCTGACTCATCTCGCCTTAGGGGATCGCAATTTTTAGCGACCAACGCGACCAAAGCCCATTTGCAAATTTTCTGATCCCAAACCCCGCGATCGCCCACCATCCCACTAGAGCGATCGGGTTTGGTCACCCACCCCCTCCAGATCTATGACTATTGACTCTCCTGCCCGCACGGCCACCCCCAACGCGGCGGCAGCCAAGCCCGTGGCCTGGCATTCCCTGGATCCACAAGCCGCGATCGAGCAGTTGCAAGCCCGACCCGAAACCGGCCTCAGTTCCGCCGAAGTGCGCGATCGGCTGGCCCAATACGGGCCCAACGAACTTGATGACGGCGGTGGCCGCAGCGTTTGGGAAATTCTGTTGGGTCAGTTTGGCGACATCATGTTGCTGATGCTGATCGGGGTTGCCTTCGTGTCCGCCGGCCTGGATTTGTTTGAAGGTTGGCAAAGCACCCAACAGGCCAACCTCAGCTTGGCGGAAGGCTTCCAACAGGGCAAATTTCCCTTTCCCAAGGATGCCTTGGCCATCTTTGTGATCGTGATTTTGAACGGCACGTTGGGCTATTTGCAGGAGAGTCGGGCCGAAAAAGCCCTATCCGCCCTCAAAAAATTGTCATCCCCCCGAGTTCGGGTGCAGCGAGATCAGCAAATCTTGGAAGTGGATGCCAAGGAACTGGTTCCCGGCGATGTGATGTTGATTGAAGCCGGAAACCAGGTGGCCGCCGATGGCCGAATTCTGGAACTGGCCAATCTGCAAATTCAAGAAGCCGCCTTGACCGGGGAAGCCCATGCGGTGGATAAGCAGGTGAATTTGACCCTGGATCCGGAAACGTCCCTGGGCGATCGTCTCAACCTGGTGTTTCAAGGCACGGAAGTGCTTCAGGGCCGCGGCAAGGTGCTGGTTACGGAAACCGGGATGCGGACGGAGCTGGGCAAAATTGCCACCATGATCCAGTCCGTGGAAGCGGAAGAAACCCCCCTGCAACAGCGGATGGAGCAGTTGGGCAAGGCCCTGGTCACCGGCTCCATGGTGTTGGTGGTGCTGGTGGTGGTGGGTGGAACCTTTGCCCTGGGCTGGGAAAACTTCCGCAAGCTGTTGGAAGTGTCCCTCAGTATGGCGGTGGCCGTGGTTCCGGAAGGATTGCCCGCCGTGATTACCGTGACGCTGGCCTTGGGAACGCAGCGGATGGTGCGCCGCCATGCCTTGATTCGCAAGCTACCGGCCGTGGAAACCCTTGGCTCAGTCACCACCATTTGTTCCGACAAAACCGGGACGCTGACCCAAAACAAGATGATTGTGCAGGCCCTGGAACTGTGCGATCGCTCCGTGCGGGTCACGGGCCAAGGATACGAACCCTTCGGCTCTCTGCAACCGGTGGATGGGACGGGCCCAGTGGGTGAGCCGATCGCCGCCGAAACCTTGGCCCAGGAAGCGCCGGACGTATATTTGCTGCTGTCGGCCTGCGTGCTCTGTAACGATGCCATCTTGCAGTGCGACAAAACCGTGACCGATCGGGGCAAGTCGCCTTGGATGATCATTGGTGACCCCACCGAAGGAGGGCTGTTGGCCCTGGCCGGCAAAGGCAACCTGAGCCAAGAAGAGTGGACGAAGCGCTATCCCCGCGCCGCTGAAATTCCGTTTTCGTCCGATCGCAAACGGATGAGCGTGTTTGTGCGCACCGATCAGGCCGGGCCCCTGTCGTTGACAGCCATCACCGGCCCCGCCAAGGTTTTGATGGCCAGCAAGGGATCGCCAGAATTGTTGCTGGAACGGTGCGATCGCGTCCAAAGCGGTGTTGAGGCCCGTCCCCTGACCCCAGCCGATCGAGCCGACATTTTGGAGCGCAATAACCAACTGGCCAGCAAAGGACTACGGGTCTTGGGCTTGGCCTACAAACCCTTGGATCAACTGCCCCCCGAAGCCAACAATCATTCACCGGAACCGAACGGCTCCGCCACCGACCCTGAACAGAACCTAATTTGGCTCGGATTGGTGGGCATGATGGACGCGCCGCGCCCGGAAGTGAATGAAGCCGTGGCCCGCTGTCGCATGGCTGGCATTCGCCCAATGATGATTACCGGTGACCACCAACTGACCGCCAAAGCGATCGCCCAGGAGTTGGGCATTTCCGCCGAGGGCGATCGGGTCTTGACCGGCACGGAACTGGAAAGGATGACCCAAGGGGAACTGGAAGAAGCCGTGGGCCGCGTTTCTGTCTATGCCCGCGTTTCCCCAGAACACAAGCTGCGGATTGTGAAAGCCCTGCAACACCAAGGCAAAATCGCCGCCATGACCGGCGACGGCGTGAACGACGCGCCCGCCCTCAAACAGGCCAACATCGGCATCGCCATGGGTATCACCGGCACTGATGCCAGCAAAGAAGCCAGTGACATGGTGCTGCTGGATGACAACTTCGCCACGATCGTTGCCGCCACTGAAGAAGGCCGCGTTGTTTATGACAACATTCGCCGCTTCGTGAAATACATCCTCGGCTCCAACATCGGTGAAGTGCTAACGATCGCCAGCGCTCCTCTGATCATCCCCATTTCCCAGGTGGGTGGCGATTTGGTGCCCCTCACGCCCCTGCAAATTCTGTGGATGAACTTGGTCACCGATGGGTTGCCGGCCTTGGCTCTGGCAATGGAACCCGCTTCCCCGGACGTGATGCAGCGGCCACCCCATGCCCCCCACGAAGGCATCTTCGCGCGTGGATTGGGGGCCTACATGGTGCGGATCGGGATTGTGTTTGCGGTGGTCACCATCGTTCTCATGGTTTGGTCCTATAACTATGCCCAAGGAACTGACCACCCCGAAAGCTGGAAAACCATGGTCTTCACGAGCCTTTGCATTGCCCAGATGGGCCACGCTTTGGCCGTGCGATCGGACACGAAGCTGATTGTGGAAATGAATATGTTCTCCAATCCCTATGTGCTCTGGTCGGTGACGCTCACCACGCTGTTGCAACTGGCGTTGGTTTACCTGCCGCCGCTGCAATCTTTCTTTGGCACTTCGGCGTTAGATTTCACGGAACTGCTGGTTTGTCTTGGCTTCAGCGCCCTGATTGTGGTTTGGATTGAGGGCGAAAAGCTGTTCCTCCGTTGGTTCTGGAACAAGCGCTAGGCGATCGGCATTCAGCCGCAAGCAGTGAAATTACTGAAATCACTGGCATGAGCATGATGGGGGGCGATCGCTCCCCTTTTTTATGGCTTGTTTTTAATGGCTTTTTGATGGCTGGTGGCGATCGAGGCCCAAAGCGCGATCGCCGCGAACAGAATCACCTCCCTGAAGACAGCGGCCGGTGATCAAAAGATTGCTAAATGTAACGCGATCGAGCCAGTCTTCAGGTCTGCTGAACTGAAAGTTTAGATTTCTTTATCAATTCATGGCCAATCACTGACATTCCTGATCATCATCTCGTCAGCAATCTTGAACACCCAAATGGCTCCATAGCAGGATTTTTGGCAACAATTGCCCAAAATTCCCATTTTTAATTCTTTACTTACAGCAAAAAAGATTTATGAATAACGCTTTACGAAGTCAGTAGAATAGCAACATCCATAAGGCAGTAAGTATTCTTGCTCACCACCATCATGGCGGATCATTTTCCCTGGCTGACCGCGATCATTCTGTTTCCGCTGATCGCGGCCTTCCTGATTCCCCTCCTCCCCGATCGCAACGGCAAAACCGTCCGCTGGTTCGCACTCAGCGTCGGCGTATTGGACTTTCTATTGATGGTCTATACGTTCTGGACGCACTACGACTCCAGCAACTCCAGCTTCCAACTGGTTGAAAAATATCCCTGGCTACCGCAAATCGGCTTTAGCTGGGCCGTCTCCGTTGACGGCATCTCGATGCCCCTTGTTCTGTTGGCTGGATTCGTCACCACGTTGGCCATGTGGGCCTCCTGGCAGGTTGATCGCAAGCCCCGGCTGTTCTATTTCCTGATGTTGGTGCTCTATGCAGCCCAAATCGGGGTGTTCGTGGCCCAAGACCTGCTGCTGCTCTTCATTCAGTGGGAATTGGAACTGGTTCCGGTGTATCTACTGGTTTCCATTTGGGGCGGTCAAAAGCGCCGCTACGCCGCCACCAAGTTTCTGATTTACACCGCTGCCGCTTCGATCTTTATCTTGGTTGCTGGTTTGGCCTTGGCCCTGTCCGGCGACGGCCCCGTCACCTTTGACATCGCAGACTTGGCCCTCAAGAACTATTCCTTGGGCTTGGAACTGTTGCTCTATGCGGGTTTGTTGATTGCATTCGGGGTCAAGCTAGCCATTTTCCCCATGCACACTTGGTTGCCGGATGCCCACGGGGAAGCTTCTGCACCCGTGTCCATGATTCTGGCGGGTGTGCTGTTGAAAATGGGCGGCTATGGGTTGATTCGCCTGAATCTGGAATTGCTGTCCGATGCCCACATCTACTTTGCACCGGTACTAGCCATTCTGGGGGTGGTGAACATCATTTATGGTGCTTTTGCTTCCTTTGCCCAAACGAATATGAAGCGCCGCTTGGCCTATTCGTCCGTGTCGCACATGGGCTTTGTGTTGCTGGGCATCGCTTCGTTCACCGACTTGGGAGTCAGCGGTGCAATGCTGCAAATGCTGTCCCATGGTCTGATTGCAGCACTGCTGTTCTTCTTGGCGGGTGTGACCTATGACCGCACCCACACCCTGGCGATGGATCAAATGCGCGGCATGGGTCAACTGATGCCGAAGGTGTTTGCGCTGTTCACGGCGGGGGCGCTGGCTTCCTTGGCGCTGCCGGGGATGAGCGGTTTTGCCAGTGAGCTGGCGGTGTTTGTTGGGTTCACCAGCAGCGATATCTATAGCTCCACGTTCTGCACGGTGACGGTGTTCTTGGCCGCGGTGGGTGTGATTCTCACGCCGATTTATCTGCTGTCGATGCTGCGTCAGGTGTTTTACGGCACGAGTGCGGATCTGGCTTGCGAGGTGGGCAATGCGGGCTTGCAAAACCAGGATGTGGAAGGCGCAGTTTGTTTCGGTACCGATTGCGTGTTGCCGGATCAGGCCGTGTTCCGGGATGCCCGGAAGCGTGAGGTGGCCATTTCGATGGCGTTCCTGATTCCGATCGTGGCGATCGGGGTGTATCCGCAACTGGCCACGAAGGTCTATGACGTGAAGACGGTGGCCGTGAACTCGCAGGTGCGGGAGTCTTACACGATCGCGAAGGCCAATCCTGAGTTCTTTGCCCAGGGTCTGTTCCAACGGTCGATCGCCCAGAAGGTGGCTCAGGCTCCGACGCTGGCGGAATAGGGCAGTGGAACCGGGTTGGAAAATGCCCGGTTTCGCCGCTCGGTCAATTCATTTGGTTAACTGAATAGACTTCGATCGGGGGCGATCGCTATCTCAAGAGGATGGTCGATCGCCCCCGATTCAGTTACCAGATCCGCAAAAATACAGCCCCAAAAAAATTACAGATCGAAAAAATACAGATCAAAAAAGGGAGCCGATCGACTCCCTGGCAAGCTATCTTTTCAAGCCGCATCCAGACTCATAAGCCTGGATTAACGTCAGTTCGGGTTAAGCAGGCAGCTCAATTCCCAGCGCCGCCAAATCGAGGGACGGTTTCTTGGGCTGATGACAGTAGGCAATCAGCCCACTGAGCAGATGCACAAAAAACAAAGTATGGATCTGGAAAGCATATGACCGTAATACTGGGCGACTCATCGACGGGGAATTGGGAAATCGTGATCGTCAAACTCTAAGTCGTTTGCTGAAGCGATTATCAAAGTGGCAGGTGACGGTATATTGCACCGATGATTGGAAGCCGTATCAACAACTCTTGGACAAACACCCTGAGGCTTTCCATGTAATCAGCAAACAGGAAACAATAGCCCTTGAGAGAAACAACTCAGATAATCGTCATTGGTTTGCTCGATTTCATCGGAGAACCAAAGTGGTCTCTAAGTCAGTGCATATGGTCGATTTGACCATAGCTTTGTTTGCCAAGTTTAGGGTAAATGGAACGATTGATTTGCTACGTAACTGGCGCTTAGCATTACCAACTTGAAGCTCTCGGGAATAAGAGTGTGGCCTCTATTCTGTCTCAAAATTTTGGGAAATTAGTATAAACTGGCAACCGCTTCAGTCCATCGGTCAAACTAGGGAAGCTGCTCCCCAGTCGATCGATCGCTGTCGATTTTGCTCCGAATGCTGCCAGATCTCACGCCGCTCCGTTCTCGACTCTCAACCCTTGTGCGCCGAATTCGCCGATGGGCGCTGCTGTTGCTGGTGACCATCGGGGCGATCGGCCTGGTCAACGCCCCCCTGTGGGCCCGTAGTCCTCTGCTCCTGCGCTGGACAGAACTCGATGTTGCTCGCTCCTCGGGCATCAGTGGCCTGGCCTGGCAGGGATCCGATGGCGATCAAGAGTTCTTTTTGGCGGTTCACGACACCAAGGGAGATCGGGCCCGCACGGCGCTTTATCGGCTCAGTCAGGTGCAATGGGGCGATCGACCGCCCCGGGGCCGATCGTCCCTCGCTTGGCCCCCCGATGCCGAACTGCCGATCGACCTCGAAGCCATCAGCGCCATTCCCGGAACCGGGGACTATCTGGCCGTGACCAGTCGCGGACGAGCCTATCGGTTGTCGGCGTTGGAGAATGGTTCCTCGATCGCCGATGTTTTCCTGAAGCCAGACCCCCGATCACTGGCCGGTGAACTGACCGTTCGGGCGGTTTTTAACTTGCCCCCAACCCCGGAACCCGATCGCGACATTGAAACTCTGCGGATTGTGCGCTGGGGCGATCGCCTGGTGATCCTGTTTGCCGATCGCGGTGGCCAGGGCCGCCCCGCCACCCTCCATTGGGGTTGGTTTGACCCGGCCAGCAACGCGATCGCGCTACAAGGCAGCACCCCCGTGACCGGCCCCTTGGATTTGGCCACCCAGCGATCGCTCTCGGATTTGGTGTATTTGGCCGATGGTCGCCTGTTGGGTCTGGCCACCATTGATGGCGGTGATCGGGGCCCTTTTCAGTCGGCCCTATATTGGGTGGGGTCGCTGACTTGGGTTGAGGGTCAATGGGTTTGGCAGCCGGTCGATCGCCCGCAAAATCTAATCCAAGCGGGCAACCACAAAATTGAAGCGATCGCCCTGGCTTCGGAGCCGAACGCCACTCGCCTGTTGTTGGCCACCGATGACGAGGATTTAGGCATGGCGATCGCGTTCATTTCCCTGCAATCTTTAGGATCCCCGTAGTTCTCAGCCCTGGCTCCGGCGGCCGCAACATGGTTCCTAAAGCAGGATTTTGCTCGCTGAACCGCCCCACGGTGCAACCAGATGTGCCCCCTTGTCATCACTGCGAATTGGGCGATCGGGCGGCTGGTGGGGCCGAAAGCTCTTGAACTACGCGGCCAGAACTGGTGAATGAAACGCCCTGCTGAAAACTGGTGCTGAGCATAATCGCTTCCACGATCGGGGCCGTAACCTGTTTTTGCTCCGCGACCCACTCCACCACAAAACTGGCGCTGGAACCACCGCTGCGATCGGTTTGGGGAATGAAAAATTCTGTGCTTGCTAAGGGCGGCAACTTCAAGGCACTGCTGGCATATTGCTTGATCAGCTTGCCTTGGGAGTCGTAATACCGCACCGATCGCACCACAATCGACTCCGTGAGGCTGGTGTTGCGAATACTGAGGGTGACACTCAGCAGGAATTCATCCTGCCGATCGCCGTAATACACATGAGAGTAGGCTGGCACCAAGATGACCTGACCGGTGCTGACGGCCAGGCGATCGGGCGCGATCGCAATGCCGCCGCCGGATTGGGTGATACGCGTCAAGGGTTGTACCGGGGGCGAACCGGCCGGCACGGACGACGAAGACAGAGAAGGCGATGGGGGCGCTTGGCAACCCACCAACAGGCCCGCCACCGCGCCCATCAGTCCGGTTGGCCGGATGCGGCTGGCGGCTTGCCCGAGCCATGGGTTCCCGATGATTTTCCCGATCGACAGCATGAGGGTATGGGGGGTTGGAGAATAACCTAGAGAACAGCCCTTAAGGCATGGCCTGCAATTTCTCTAGCTCACGGCGGGCTGCGTCATAACAATCCAGTTGCCCCCGATCAAGACAGAGCTTGGCCGCCTGCCGAAAATCCGCCGCCGCCGGGGCCCGGTTCCCCAAGCCCACCTGCACCAATCCCCGCTGTTGATAGGCCATGGCATAGCGATCGTCCAGGGCGATCGCCTGGTTCAGATCGCTGAGTGTGCCTTGGGGTTCCCCCAGGGACTGGCGAGTGAGGGCGCGGTAGTAGTAGCTTTCCGGATCTTTGCTGTCTAAACGAATGGCCACCGTCAAATCGGCCAGGGCTGAGGGCAGATTGCCGCTGGCAAAGTGAGTACGTCCCCGCACCTGATAGGCCCTGGCGTTGTTGGGATCGAGCCGAATGGCTTGGGAACTGTCGGTGATCGCCCCTTCGGAGTCGCCCGCCAGCATTTTGGCCAAGGCCCGACCACGGTAAGCCGCCGACCAACTGGACTGCTGAGACAGCACTTTATCAAAGTCCGCGATCGCCCCTTTTGCATCGCTCAGTTGCAACCGCACAAACCCCCGACCCAAGTGGGCCGCACTCAACTTGCCATTGTCTTGAATGGCTCGATCGTAGCTGGCCAGAGCACTTTGCAAATCGCCCAGGCGATCTTGCGTGGCCGCCAGATAGGTACGGGCGATCGCGTCACTGGCTTCGAGCTGCAAGGCTTGGTTTAAGTCGGCCAACGCCGCATTCCAGTTGCCGCTGTTGTAGTAGGCCACGCCGCGCAAAAAATAGGCGGAACTGCTGGCGGACCAAACCAGCGCTTGGGTTGCGTCGTGGATGGCCTTGCTGTAGTCCCAGGTGCGATCGGGAGCCGGAGTTTTTCCCTCCAACATCCGCGCAATCCCCACCAAATCCGAGGGGGACGCATTTTGGTTCATCACCAATCCCGTAGGCACTTGAGACCAGCGCGACAAAATCATCTGGGCAATGGCCAACTGGGGCAACCCCGACTGCCACAGGGTCGCCAGCCCCACCACCGTGCCCAACAACCCCAACCCCCAAGGCCACCAACGTCGCCACCATTCAGCCCAAGGAATGGAGTTGCCCAGTTCTTCCTCGGCGGCGGTGGTGATGGACTCGCCAACATTCCCGCCCATCAACGGCAACAGATCCATCAACACTTCCTCGGCGCTGGCGTAGCGCTGTTGATAGGAAGGATGCACCATCTTATCGAGGACGGTTCCAAACGCCGTGCTGACGGAAATGCTGGCCCGCCAATTCAAACGGCCGCTCACCGGCTCCTGGGATCCGCGCAGGGCCTGCAATTCCTCCGAAGAAAAGCCCCCTAAGGCCTGAATCGCGATCGCCCCGACGGCATAGATATCGCTGTTGAACTGGGGATTGCCATAAAACTGCTCGATCGGCATGTAGGCCGGAGTACCCGCCGCGATCGTGCGGGCGGCGGCCGATTCCCCATCGGTTTGCAAAATTTCCTTCACGGAACCAAAGTCAATCAACACCAACCGGCCGTCAGCGCTGCGGCGGATTAAGTTGGCAGGTTTGATGTCCCGGTGAATCACCCGGTTGCCATGGACAAAGGACAAAATTTCCAGAATTTCCGCCACCATGGAAATCACCCGTTGCTCCGGGAGCGGTTCCCCCACCACCAATTCCCGCGAGAGGGGGTGGCCCGGTGCAAATTCCTTGACGAGATAAAACTGCTCGTTTTCTTCAAAAAAAGCCAACAGGCGGGGAATTTGGGGATGGGTTCCTAACCGTTGCAACATTTCCGCCTCCCGCTGAAAGAGACGGTGGGCGTTTTTGGCGGCGGTGGGGTTGGGACGCAACAGGCGCAGTTGCTTCACCACACATTGGGGATAGCCCGGCCGGCGAAGATCCGCAGCCAGGTAGGTTTTGCCAAAGGCTCCGGAGCCAAGCACTTGCAAGATGCGATAGCGCTTATCCAGCAGTTGGCCGATGGTAATAGGATCCTTGCCTAGGGATGATTTGGGAGGTCGATCGCCCGGAGGTGGAGGAGAAGGTGGGGTGTTGGGGGCCAAGTTCAGTTAGGGATGGGGCAAAAACAACGGGTTAAATGATCCAGAAACGAGGTCTGGGGAATTAGAGGGTGAGACAGACCCCAGCAGGTGAATGGATGGCCGCGCCTAGTCGCGCGATAGGTCTAATTCGTTGGGCGCAGATTGCGGAGTTAGTCGCAATCCCGGGGGGCTGAAGCCCTTTGCTGCCTAACGATCGGGTAACGGGAACAGTCATTTAACTTAATTAACTCAATCTATGGCTTGACCGATGGCTTGACCTATAGCTTGGCCGATGAAAACAAGCCGGCCGCGTGACTAGGAGGGCGGCGGGCTGGCGGCGGGGCTGGGTTCGGGTGGTGGGGCTTCGGGTTCTTCCTCATCGGACAATTTGAGATCGGTGGGCAGTTTGCCCGCTTGGATCTGTTGGATTTGGTACTGGGCATCACGGTAACAACCCAAACGGCCTTCGTCGATGCACAGCTTGGCCGATTGTTGGAAGTCGGTGAGTGCGCCGGTTTGGTCGCCCTGCTTGAGCCGAGCCACGCCCCGATCGTAATAAACCAGGGCATGTTCTGGCCGCAGCTCGATCGCCTTGTTGAAGTCTTCGATCGTGCCTTCCACTTCGCCCAAATCCCAACGGGTTAGCCCCCGATTGTAGTAGGGGTCTGGGTCGTCTGGTTGTAGTTGGATCGCAATGTTGAAGTCCTGAAGGGCGGCCTGGAGGTTACCGGCCCGCCGATGGGCTAGGCCGCGGTTTTGGTAGGCCAGGGCATAGCTGGGGTTGAGTTGAATTGCTTTGGTGGCATCGTCGATCGCCCCCTGTTGGTCATCCAGGTTCGATCGCGATAGGCCCCGATTCAGATAGGCGGGGGCCAGGAGGCGGGCCGGCACTCCCTTGGCCGCAATCACACGGTTGTAGTCCTTGATCGCCCCTTTGTCGTCGCCAATGTCGCCCCGAACGTTGCCCCGGTTCAGATAAGCCTGCACCAAGTTGGGGTCGTAGGTCAGGGCCCGATCGTAGTCCTCGATCGCGGCGCGGGCATCGCTGAGACGGTAGCGGGCGTTGGCCCGTTGGAAATAGCTGGGGGCATGTTTGGGCCGCAGGCGAATGGCCCGATCTAAATCCGCGATCGCCTTTTGATATTCCCCAATTTCCTCATAGGCGGCTCCCCGTCGGTAGAGCGCTTCCGCATTGTTGGCATCCACCTGGAGGGCTTGGCTGTAGTTGGCGATCGCCTCTTCCAAGTTTTCGGCCTTCAGTTGGTCACTGCCGCGATCGACCCAATAGCGCGATCGCAGGGGCCCCGCCAACAACAAGGCCCCAAACCCCAAACCCACCACCGCGATCGCCACCCCCAACCACAACCGGCGATCGGGCCAACGGCGTTTGGCCGCTTCCTGGGCCTCGCTGTGGGCGGGGGAGTTTTGGCTGCTGCTGGCCAGCCGGGCCCGCAGGCCGCTCATGCCCGCGCCGCTGAGATTCACCCCGCTGCCCATGGACAGGCCATAGAGTTCCTGCAAATCCCGCAGGGCATCGGCGGCCGACTGATAGCGGCGATCGAAGTAGGGAGAAATCAGCCGCTCAATTAGGGAAATCAGTCCGGGGTTAATTTGCCCGTGGTTGGGCCAATCCAAATGGGGCGGGCGATCGCCATTGTTGTCTTTGGGTTTGGGCAGGGCATTGGGCGACAACCCAGTCAGGGCTTGGACGCAAATCATCCCCACCGCGTAGAGATCGCTGTTGTAGAGCGGGTTTCCCTGCAACTGTTCCGGCGACATGTAAACCACCGAATCCGGCGAAGGGGGCGGCGTGATCGCATCAGCCCGGGCTGAGGGATTGGCAATTTCTTGAATCAAGCCAAACTCGATCGGGACAATTCGCCCATCGATCGTGCGGCGAATCAGGGTTTCGGGCCGCAAATTACGGTGAATGACCCCGTTTTTGTGGACAAAATCCAGCACTTCCAGCGTATCTTGCAGGAAACGCACCACATACTCTTCCGGTTGGGGCTGATTGGCCTTCAGCTCCTCGGCGATGGTTTGCCCCTGGATCAGTTCCTCAATGAAAAAAAGTTGTCCCTCCTGCTCAAAGCAGGCCAAAAGCTGCGGGATTCGATCGTGAGTGCCCAGCTTTTCGAGGGTTTCTGCTTTTTTCTTAAACAGCAACTGCACCACTTGCAGCGCTTTGGAATTTTTACTGGGGAATTGGAATTGCCGCACGATGCAGTGGGGCAAGCCCGGTCGGCGCAAGTCCGCAGCCAGGTAAGTTTGCCCGAACGCTCCGGACGACAGGATTTCTACGATCCGATAGCGTCGGTCGAGAAGTTGACCGACTGAGAGCGTCACCATAGGGCCAGGCTGCGTTTACTGTGTCAGCGTTCAAAGCAGTGGGTTTGTAGGGAGCGAGCGGCATCCGGGGGCAAAATTGGGCGATCGCGCGGGATGGTCGCACGCTTCAAGTTTAAACCACCCACCCGAGGGCTACGACGGCTAACACCATAACTCTTTGGGGATCCTTCGGAGGAATGGGTATGTTTTTTAACGATCCATGGGGGGATTCACTGCAAAGGAGCGTTTGAATCAGCCATTTTTAGACCATTCTTTTTTAGACCATGCTTAGGGCATTCATTTAAGTTGACTAGATCGATCGTTTCCAATCCCCTTCCAACCTGCTTTCGATTCTGGCAATTGCGAGGATCGGCCCAGGAGGAGATTGGATCCCGATCGGGATTCGGGGTTGATTAACAGGTAGCATTTTGGCTCTATCCACAAAGCAGGTGTAAACCATGTCCCGAACCGGCAAAGGGCGATCGCACTATTGGCAACTGTGGCCCTTCGTGCGCGCGGAGTCCAAGACGATCGCCCTGGCGTTGGCCTGCACGGTGGGGTTCACGGCTTTTTGGCCGGTGTTGGCCTGGTTGCCGGGGCAGTTGGCCGAGCCGATCGGCACGGGTCAGCCAGACAAAATTTTGCAATTGGCGGGCTTAGCAGCCCTGATTTTTCTGGTGCGCGGCGCGTTTCAGTATGGCCAAGATACCTTGATGGCCAAGGCGGCTTTGCGGGTGGCCATGACCCTACGGGTGCGGCTGTATGGACATTTACAAACCCTGAGCCTGGACTATTTTGAGCGATCGCAAACGGGTGACCTGGCCTATCGACTCACGGGCGATGTCGATCGGGTGGGAGACGCGGTGGGCAAGGTGTTTCACCAATTTGTGCCCTGTGTGCTGCAACTGGTGGTGGTGCTGGGATACATGATCTATCTCAACTGGCAGTTAACCTTGGCTACCTTTGCGATCGCGCCCTTGATTGCGGTTTTGATTGCTTGGTTTGGGGATCGCCTGTTGAGCTTTGCTCGCCGCAGCCAGGATCGAATTGCGGGATTGGCGGCCACGATCGCGGAAATTTTGGCGGGAATTCGGTTGGTGCAAGCCTTTGGGGCCGAACGCACGGAACTCGATCGCTTCCGGCAAGAGGCCGAAGCGGCCCGACACGCCAAACTGCAAGCGGCCCAAGCGAAGGCGGCTCAGTTTGTGATTGTGGGCTTTTTGGAAGCCATGAGCGTGTTGGTGTTGTTTTGGTTGGGAAGCTGGCAAATTGGCCAAGGCAACTTAACCGGCGCGGGGTTCATTAGCTACGTGACCGCTGTGGCCCTGTTGATTGACCCCATTTCAATCACCACCAGCAATTACAACGAATTCAAGGAAAGTGAGGCCTCGGTCGATCGGCTGTTTGAGCTGCTGGCCGTGCCGCCGACGGTGCGCGATCGCCCCGGGGCGCAACCCCTGCCCACCATCACCGGCCGGGTGGAATTCCGCGCGATCGAGTTTGCCTACCCGAGCGCGGCGGAACCGGTGCTGCAAGGGTTGGATCTGACCGTGCGGCCCGGTGAGGCGATCGCCCTGGTGGGGGCTTCCGGCGCGGGCAAAAGCACGATCGTCAATCTGTTGCTGCGGTTTTATGATCCCCAAGGGGGCCAGGTTTGCATTGATGGCATCGATTTACGAGAGGTGACCCTCAACAGCCTGCGCCAACAGATTGCGATCGTGCCCCAAGAAACGATCCTCTTTTCCGGTTCGATCGCCCACAACATCGCCCTGGGAAACCCCAAAGCCAGCCGTAGCGCCATCGAACGAGCCGCCCAAATTGCCAACGCCCACGATTTCATCAGTCAACTCTCCGAGGGCTACAACACCTGGGTGGGCGAACGGGGAGCCAACTTGTCCGGCGGCCAGCGCCAGCGAATTGCGATCGCCCGGGCCGTGTTGCGAGATCCCAAAATTCTGATTTTGGATGAGGCCACCAGCGCCCTCGATTCGGAATCCGAAAGCCTGGTGCAGGAAGCGCTCGATCGACTGCGGCGCGATCGCACCACCCTGACTATTGCGCACCGCCTGGCCACCGTGCGTGGAGCCGATCGGATTTTGGTGGTTGAAAAAGGGCAAATTGTCGAATCGGGCAGCCATGATCAGCTACTGGCCCAAAACGGTCGTTATGCCGCCTACTATGCTCGCCAGTTTCGTGAATAAAGAGTTGCAGTTTTTGGGAAAGGGTTCTGGTGAAGAATTTGGTTTGAAAAATCTTTCCTGAACGATGCTTCCTGAATACTGAATTTGGCCACTTTCCCAACCCAATCCCGATCGGGAACGTCTTCATGGCTGCTTTACAAGTTGCTTGGTCGCAAATTACACAAGCTCCCCTTTTCAGGTTGGGAACCACCCCGATCACGATCGGGTGGATGATTCAAGTGGCGTTGCTGCTGATGCTGGTGAGTCTATTCACCAAAGGCCTGCGCCAACTGCTGAAAAACATCATCCTGAAACGCTTGGGCATGAGCGAAGGAACCCGTGGAGCGGTCGCTATTTTGTTTAGCTGGAGCATGGGCGCTCTGGGTTATGTGCTGGTACTCCAAGCCATGGGATTACAATTGGAGTCCTTTGCTTTGGTGGTCAGTGGTCTAGGTGTTGGCATTGGTTTGGGACTGAAGGAATTAACCAAAAACTGGGCCAGTGGTTTGACCCTGTTGGGTGAGCGAAAACTCAAAGTCGGGGACTTGATTGAATTTAATAATAAGCTGGGCTATATCCAAGATATTTCGATTCGTTCAACTGTGATTCGCACGTTTCGTGGATCGGAATTAATTGTGCCCAACAGCGAATTAACAAATCGAATGGTTGAAAATTGGAGTTATCAAGATTGCCGAAGCCGGATTGAAATTCCCTTAAAAGTGGTTCCGACTAGCGATCTTTCAGTCGTGACAGAAATTTTGCTGGCGGCGGCTTTTACTCACTCACAGATTTTGCGATCGCCCCCACCCAAGGTGATGTTTCAAGGCTTTCAAGAAGGCAGCATCAGTTTGGAACTTTGGGCCTGGGTCGATCGCGTTGATCAACGTGCTGGCATTCGCAGTGCTCTCCACTTTGCGATCGCCCATGGTTTGCGACAACATCAGATTCAGCTTGCACCAACCCTTCCTCATTGGGTTGCGGCCGAGTCGGAACCCTCAGCGGCCGAGGCCGGGGCGATCGCTCCGGCAACTGTTCCCAACGAACCCCTCAAAGACCTACTGCAATCGATCGACTACTTTCAAAGTTTCACCCCCCTGGAAATTGAGTTTCTGATCCAATTAGGCTACCGGCGGCAATTAACAACGGCCGAGATTCTTTATCAGCAAGGGGATGGGGCCCATGAATTTTGCATTGTTTTGAAAGGGGCGATCGAAGCCATTTTTGAAAATCAACGCATTAGCCGCCGGTTGTTTTCCTTCACAGAGGGTGAATTTTTTGGTGAATTGCCGCTGATGTTGAATGTGCCTTATCCCACCACCATGCGAGCGGCGGAACCGACCGAACTTTTTTTGATTCACCGTGATGGGTTTCAACTACTTCTGAATAACCATCCCCATTTGCTGGAGGTGATTTCGCAGGCCATGGGCGATCGTCAAGATGTGTTGGAAAGCTATCGCCACCATCTAGAAACAGCGGGCCTCTTGGAAGATTCCGAACCGAAAAGCCTAATGGCTAGATTTCAAAACCAACTTCGCCAATGGGTTAGTCATTGGTCTGCTTAATTGCTTCCTGAAATTTGATCCAGAATATTTTTAAATTTTTGACTGAAATTTTTGACCGAAATCTTTCACTAAATTCCCGTCTTGATTTCAACGGAAGCATCTTAAATTGTTTTTCACGCTCATGTGATCAGTGAGTAATGTCTCTTGGGCTAAATTATGGTCAAAGAGTTCGTAGGGGCCCTTGCTCAGACCCAAATACTTAAACGCAATTTAATCTGCCAGTGGAGTCCCAAGTCCTAATGAATTTGCTAGATTGAAAGTCACGACTATTAACTCTGCCATTCATTGGGAATCGTTCTGTGAGTTCATCTCCTCAGCTTCTAAGTCCTTTCACGTTTGGTGACTTAACCCTCAAAAATCGCGTGGTTTTGGCTCCCCTAACCCGCGCCCGTGCAGGGGTGGAGCGCCTGCCCAATGCCTTGATGGCGGAATATTATGCCCAGCGATCGAGTGCTGGCCTTTTGATTAGCGAAGCCGCCGTCGTTTCTGAGCAGGGCATTGGTTGGCAAAACTCTCCCGGCATTTACAACGATGCTCAAACGGAAGCCTGGAAACAGGTCACCCAAGCAGTACACGATCGGGACAGCAAAATTTTCCTGCAACTGTGGCACTGTGGCCGCGCTTCCCACAGCAGTTTCCGCGCCGATGAGTCGCTGCCGGTTTCGGCCTCCGCGATCGCCATCAGCAACGACCACATCCACACCCCCACGGGCAAACACCCCTACGAAACCCCGCGCGCCCTGGAAACCGACGAGGTGGCGGCAGTGGTGGAAGACTATCGCCGGGCCGCCGAACGAGCCAAGGCGGCGGGTTTTGATGGGGTGGAAATTCACGCGGCCAATGGCTATTTGATTGATCAATTCCTGCAATCCAAAACCAATCAACGCACCGATCGCTACGGTGGCAGCCTGGAAAATCGCTATCGGTTTCTGAGCGAAATTGTGGCAGCCGTAATCACAGTTTTCCCGTCCGATCGGGTGGGGGTTCGGCTTGCGCCCAATGGGATTTATAACGATATGGGTTCGCCGGATTATCGGGAAACCTTTACCTACGCGGCGCAACAGCTCAATGCACTGAATTTGGGCTATTTGCACGTTATGGATGGCCTAGCAATTGGGTTCCATAACTTGGGTGAACCGATGACCCTGAGCGAGTTTCGATCGGTATTTTCAGGCCCCTTGATGGGCAATTGTGGCTACACCCAAGAAACGGCAGAAGCGGCGATCGCGTCGGGGAATGCAGACTTGATTGCTTTTGGGCGACCTTTCATCAGCAACCCGGACTTGGTTGAGCGGTTTGCCCATGATTGGCCCCTGGCTCCGGAAGCTCCGTTGGAGGTTTGGTACGCTTTTGACGAAAAGGGCTACGCGGATTTTCCCGCCTATCAAGCATCGTAGGCCGCTTCGACTTGCATAGCGCTGAAATAGGCTAGGAATTCCTTGAAAAAGCTGAGGAAATCAAGGAATTCCGCTAAAAAACAAGGGGCTTAAGCCCCTTGTCTGTTTGATGCTCGATATCCTCTTAATGCTGGATATCCTCCCCGCCTTTACTTGACCTAAACCAAATATTCCTGGAGGGATTTCACGGTTAGGGGTTGGGATTGGAGCGATCGAATGGCGGCGGCTGTGGCCTTGGCCCCGGCGATCGTGGTGATGATGGGCACTTTGTAGACCAGGGCCGTGCGCCGAATGGCTCGATCGTCGAACTGGGCTTGCTCCCCGGCGGGCGTGTTAATCACCAACTGCACCTGACCGTTGACGATCGCATCGCGAATGTTGGGCCGGCCCTCATGGATCTTCAGGGTCAATTGCACGGCTTTGAGGCCATGCTCATGGAGCACTTTGCGCGTGCCTTCGGTGGCCAGCACTTCAAAACCCAAGTCCAGCAGTTCCTTCACCACCGGCACGATCGCCGCCTTGTCGCGACTGTTGACCGACACAAACACCGTGCCGGCTAGGGGCAACCGTTGACCCGCCCCCAGGGCTGCCTTGGCGAAGGCCGTGCCAAAGTCTGGATCCACGCCCATCACTTCCCCGGTCGATCGCATTTCCGGCCCCAGAATCGTATCGGTGCCCGGGAATTTTTCAAAGGGCAACACCGCTTCCTTGAGGGCAAAGCGATCGGGGATCACTTCCTGTTCAAAGTCCAGCTCGGCCAAGGTTTTGCCAGACATTACCCGCACGGCCATTTTGGCCAAGGGCACCCCGATCGCCTTGGAGACAAAGGGAACCGTCCGCGAGGCCCGGGGATTCGCTTCCAGGATATACACCTGGGGTTGGCCATTGTCGCCCGTGACCACCGCGAACTGAATATTCATCAGCCCCACCACCTTCAGGGACTTGGCTAGGTCGATCGTCCAGCCACGGATGGTGTCCAGGGCGCTGGCCGGCAGCGAGAAACTGGGAATGGCGCAGGCGGAGTCACCGGAGTGAATCCCGGCCTGCTCGATGTGTTCCATGATCCCGCCGATCGTCACGTTGCCGCCGTGGTCGGCGATCGCATCCACATCCACCTCGATCGCGTTTTCCAGATACTTATCAATCAAGATTGGGTGATCCGGTTCCACCTGCACCGCCACGGTCATGTAGCGTTCCAGATCCGCATCGGAATAGACAATCTCCATGGCTCGACCGCCCAACACATAGCTGGGCCGCACCACCACCGGATAGCCAATCCGCCGGGCAATATCCAGGGCTTCACCATAGCTGCGAGCAATGCCGTTGGGGGGCTGCATGATGTTCAGTTCCCGCAACACATGCTCAAACCGTTCCCGGTCTTCGGCCATGTCGATCGAGTCGGGCGAAGTTCCCCAAATTTCCGTTGGCAGGTCGGGGTTGCTTTGCAAAGCCGTCAACAACGGAACCGACAGTTTCAGGGGTGTTTGACCACCAAACTGCACAATCACACCCTTGGGCCGTTCCGCTTCGATGATGTTCAGCACATCTTCCTTGGTCAGCGGTTCAAAGTAGAGCCGATCGCTGGTGTCGTAGTCCGTGGAAACCGTTTCCGGGTTGGAGTTAACCATGATTGTTTCGTAGCCATCCGCTTGCAGCGCAAAGGAAGCATGGCAACAGCAATAGTCAAACTCAATCCCCTGGCCAATTCGGTTGGGGCCGCCACCCAGGATCATCACCTTTTGTCGATCGCTCGGCAGGGTTTCCGTTTCCGCCGCCACGGTTTCCGCTTCGTCACCGGTCAACACCAGGCTGCTGGTTTCATAGGCGGAGTAGTAGTAGGGCGTATAGGCTTCAAATTCGGCGGCGCAGGTGTCCACGGTTTTGTAAACCGGCACAATGCCCAAGCCTTTGCGATAGGCCCGCACTTCGTCTTCGCTGGTTTTGGTGGCGTAGGCAATTTGTCGATCGCTGAAGCCCTGTTGCTTGGCCGCCAGCAGAATTGCAGCGCTCATGTCCTTTAAGGGCGTGCGCTTCAGCAGCTTTTCGGTTTCCAGAATTTCTTGCAGCTTATCCAGGAACCAAGGATCAACGCCGGTCAGTTCGTAAATGTCCTCCACGCTCATGCCTAGCTGCATGGCATAGCGCAGGGTAAAGACGCGCTCCGGGCTGGGGGTGCGCAGGCTCGATCGAACCTGTTCCAGGCTGGGAATTTTTTCATCCCGATCGCAGCCCCAACCGGCCCGACCCGTTTCGAGCGATCGCAGGGCCTTTTGGAAGGATTCCTGGAACGTCCGCCCGATCGCCATTGCCTCACCCACGGATTTCATTTGGGTGGTCAGCACGGCCGGAGTGCCGGGGAATTTCTCGAAGGCAAACCGGGGAATTTTGGTGACGACGTAATCGATCGTCGGTTCAAAGGAAGCCGGGGTTTTTTGGGTGATGTCGTTGGAAATTTCATCCAGGGTGTAGCCCACGGCCAGCTTGGCGGCGAACTTGGCGATCGGGAAGCCCGTGGCCTTGGAAGCCAAAGCCGAGCTGCGCGACACCCGAGGATTCATTTCAATGACGATCACATCGCCGTTTTCCGGGTTTACCGAAAACTGAATATTGGAGCCGCCGGTTTCCACCCCAATTTCCCGGATGATCTTGATCGAAGCATCCCGCAGCCGCTGATATTCCTTATCGGTGAGGGTTTGGGCCGGAGCCACGGTGATCGAATCGCCCGTATGCACCCCCATCGGGTCAAAGTTCTCGATCGAGCAGATAATCACCACGTTATCGGCCAGATCGCGCATCACCTCCAGCTCGTATTCCTTCCAACCCAACAAGGATTGCTCAATCAGAATTTGTGAAACGGGGCTGGCATCCAAACCCGACTGGGCAATTTCTTCAAATTCCTCTTGGTTGTAGGCAATGCCGCCGCCGGAGCCGCCCATGGTGAAGGCCGGGCGAATAATCAGCGGGTAGGAACCAATTTGGCGTGCCACATCACGGGCTTCTTCCAGGGAGTTGGCCAACCCCGAGGGGCAAACGCCCACGCCAATTCGCTCCATGGCTTCCTTAAAGAGCTTGCGGTCTTCGGCCATTTCGATCGCCGCCAGCTTGGCCCCAATCAGCTCCACACCATAGCGAGCCAGCACGCCGCTCTTGGCCAAGGCCACGGCAATGTTCAGGGCCGTTTGGCCGCCCATGGTGGGCAGCAAGGCATCGGGCCGCTCTTTAATGATGATTTTCTCAACCACTTCCGGGGTGAGCGGCTCAATGTAGGTGCGATCGGCCATTTCTGGGTCGGTCATGATCGTGGCTGGGTTGGAGTTCACCAGCACGACCTCGTACCCTTCGGCCCGGAGCGCTTTACAAGCCTGAGTACCGGAGTAGTCAAATTCGCAGGCCTGACCAATCACGATCGGGCCGGAACCAAGGAGCAGAATCTTGCGAATGTCGTCGCGGCGGGGCATAAGGGCAATCCCAGGGGACTAGCGATTTCGATCGACCACGGGCCGCCCGGCCCGAGATCCTGCCTATTGTACGAGGTGCGATCGTCCCGTCAATGTTTAGGGCGCACTGTTCTCCGGCCCGGTTTCGCTTTGGGTTCCTACCCCAGGCCCGCGATCGGCGGCCAAAGGGGCGAAAAAGTTTTTTAGAAAATCTTCTGGAAGACCGCCCAGAAAATTTTTTTAGAAAATTTCAGAAAAACGTTTGACAAATTCGGGTTTATCCGCAAATATGTATATCGCTGAAGGCGCGGGACGCGAAACGAAAGCGCTCCAAAAGCCAAAAAGCAATTTGGGTCTGTAGTTCAATTGGTTAGAGCACCGCCCTGTCACGGCGGAAGTTGCGGGTTCGAGCCCCGTCAGACCCGTTCAAAAGGTAAAGTTCAAGACTAAAGAGCGAAGAGCGTCAGCTCCGAACCCGAATTGAACCTACATCGTCACTGATGTTGCTTCTATTGCTTCAGTCTCAACCAGGCAGGTCGATCCTGTGCGATCGATCCTTAGGGCCTGTCGTCATTTCCATCGCCGTAGGGGTTGGGTCTCCCAACCCTAACCCGGGCGATCGCCACAACCCTGTCCACCCCTGGGAATACCCAAGGATCACGGGAACTGGGCGGGGAAACCCCGCCCCTACGACTGATTGGTTTAAAGAACGAGGCCATCAGGATTTCAGGCAATTTGACGACAGGCCCTAAGCCCCTTGTTATAACGATTGGGGCATGGAAAATCAGGCGAGTTCGAGATTAGTTTCCGGGGTCTTCAAACTTATAGCCGGCCCCAATCACCGTTTTCAGAAATTGGGGATTTCCGGGATCCGGTTCAATTTTCTTGCGCAGGCGGGCCACATGGGTGTCCACCACTCGCTCATCGCCAAAAAAGTCATCGCCCCAAAGTTTGTCGATCAGTTGGCTGCGGCTCCAGACCCGGCCCGGATAGCTGAGGAAGGTGGCCAACAGATTGAACTCCAAGGTGGTGAGGTCAAGATCTTCGGAATCGTGATCGGGCAGGTGGCGACGGGCCACGCGCCGATCGCTGTCGAGGCTGAAGTGGTGGGTGGCGTAGGTGGGGGTCAAGTCCCGATCGCCCCCGGTTCCGGCCTGGCGCAAACTGCGACGCAACAGCGCCCGCACCCGAGCCACCATCTCGCGGGGGCTAAAAGGCTTAACTAAGTAGTCATCCGCACCGGTTGACAGGCCCACAACGCGATCGAACTCTTCGCCCCGCGCCGTCAACATCAAAATATAAGGATCCTTGTCGCCGGGTTTTTGGCGGATGCGGGCACAGACTTCGAGGCCATCAATGCCCGGAATCATCCAATCCAAAATGACTAAATCGGGCTGCGATCGATAAAACTGCTCGATCGCCGCTTGGCCATCGTGACAAACCCCACAGGTGAACCCTTCGCGATCGAGCGTGCCGCGCAACAACTCCGCAATCTCCGTGTCATCTTCCACAATCAGAATTTGCATGATTTGCAGGGCCTCATCCGTGTCGCGATCACACCAAACACATCAAAAAACAGGTCGAAAAACAGGTCGAAATCACACCGAAGCTTTGAGCATTTTGAGCCAATCTTCAGCCCATCCTGTCCCAGGATCACACCCCCATCCCGGCCATGGGCCGATCGCACTTTCCCTTTCTGGGTGCTGATGGGCGATCGGGTTAGCTCCAGGGTGAAGCGGGTCTTTCGTCCTCAGCATAGCGCTCGGAAACTGGGGCGATCGCGCCGCAGATCCTTTGCAGCAGCCATTCTCAGCTCGATCGGCTCAAATAAAGAACTGTAACAGTTCTGGCCGGGGGGGTATGGCTCAACACAAAGCCAGTGCTAGGATTTCCCGTAAATTCGCAAGACTTTTTAGAGACTAGCGAGACAAAAAGCGATGTCCGAAAATCCTACACCTGAAACCAGCGGCCTCACGGGCCAAACGCCGAAATTTGGCGGTAGCACGGGTGGCTTGCTCTCGAAGGCTAACGTCGAAGAGAAATACGCCATTACCTGGACCAGTACCAAAGAACAAGTTTTTGAAATGCCCACCGGTGGCGCTGCCGTCATGAACGCAGGCGAAAACCTGCTGTTCTTGGCCCGCAAGGAGCAGTGCATCGCCCTTGGTAAGCAACTGCGCACCAAGTTCAAGCCCAAAATCGAAGACTATAAGGTCTATCGTATTTATCCCAACGGCGAACAGGAGTTCATCCACCCCGCCGATGGCACCTTCCCCGAAAAGGTGAATGCTGGTCGCGACTTCAACGGTAAGAAGGATCGCCGCATTGGCGAAAACCCTCAGCCCGCAACGGTCAAGTTCAGCGGCAAGCAAACCTACGAAGTGTAGGTTTTTGGGGTTGCCCATGGTGGGCGCTTGGATGGGCGAGGGGTTGAGCTTGAATTGCAAGGCGGTTTTTGACTCCTGCACTTAAACCGCTAATTTGCTCAGAATTCTGCTTGACCGCTCCGCTTGATCCCTGTGTTTGTCCATGGGCTGGGGAATTTTCCCCGATTCCAAGACTGCCAAATCGACTCAATAAACGGGCCGCTTCCCTGCTTTGGGGCGGCTCGTTTTTGTTTTGGGCTTGTCTGTTTTGGGCTTGCCTGTTTTGGGCTGGCTGATTACCGGTGCTGTGCCATTGCATTCCTACGCTGGGACATCGACACCATGGGGCGATCGCCCGATCGGAGAAGTTTTGGTGCAAGGAATCCAGACGGTTGCTAGTATTTTGAGACTTGCTCATCTGCTGCTGACCCATGTTGCCCGACTTTAGCCAATTTTCGGAACTCGCCCGCCAAGGAAACTTCGTCCCGGTTTATCGCGAGTGGGTTGCGGATTTGGACACGCCGGTTTCGGCCTGGTTGCGCACTTGCCAGGGCCAACGCTACAGCTTCTTGCTGGAGTCGGTGGAAGGGGGCGAAAACATTGGCCGCTATAGCCTTTTGGGTTATGACCCCCTGTGGGTGCTGGAAGCGCGTGGAGATTTGGCGGTGCAAACGTTCCGGGATGGGACGGTGGTGGAGCACCGGGGTAATCCGTTTGAAATTCTGAGCAGTTGTTTGGAGTCGGTGCGGCCGGTGAAGCTGCCACAGTTGCCCCCGGGAATTGGCGGGCTGTTTGGCTTTTGGGGCTATGAGCTGATCCAATGGATTGAGCCGCGTGTGCCGGCCTATGGGCCCACGGAGGCGGATTTGCCCGATGGGCTGTGGATGCAGGTCGATCGCCTGATGATTTTTGATCAGGTGAAGCGCAAGGTGTTTGTGATTGCCTATGCGGATTTGCGGGATCCGGCGGTGGAGCTGCGCCAGGCCTATGAGGTGGCCTGTGGGCGGGTGGATGAATTGATCGATCGCCTCCAAGGCAGTATCGATCGCCAAGAATCACTGCTGCGTTGGACTCCGGCCACCCAGAGCGATCGCCCGCCCTTGAACCCTCGCAGCAACACCACTCGCGAAGCCTTCCATGCCAACGTGCTCAAGGCCAAGGAACACATCAAGGCCGGCGATATTTTTCAGGTGGTGATTTCCCAACGGTTGAGCACGGATTTTGAAGGGGATCCTTTCGATATCTATCGATCGCTCCGGTTGGTGAACCCTTCGCCCTACATGGCCTATTTCCAATTCGGTGATTGGCAATTAATTGGTTCCAGCCCGGAAATCATGGTCAAGACCGATCGCCAAGTTGATGGAACCATTCAAGCCACCGTTCGCCCGATCGCCGGTACACGCCCCCGAGGAGCCAACCACGCCGAAGATGAAGCCCTGGCGGCGGATCTGTTGGCAGATCCCAAAGAAGTGGCCGAACACGTGATGTTGGTGGACTTAGGCCGCAATGATTTGGGGCGCGTTTGCAACAGCGGCACGGTCACGGTCAATCAACTCATGACGATCGAGCGCTACAGCCACGTGATGCACATCGTGAGCAACGCGATCGGGCAAGTGGCGGGCGATCGCACGGCTTGGGATGTGTTGGCTGCCACCTTCCCCGCCGGAACCGTCAGCGGTGCGCCCAAAATTCGTGCCATGGAGATCATTCACGCCCTGGAAGGCTGTCGGCGCGGCCCCTATTCCGGAGCCTATGGCTACTACGACTTTGAGGGGCAACTCAACACCGCTATCACCCTGCGCACGGCCTTGGTGCGCAACCGCGCTGATGGCACTCACGAAGTGTCGGTGCAAGCGGGCGCGGGCCTGGTGGCGGACTCGGATCCCGAAAAGGAATACCAGGAAACCTTAAATAAGGCGCGCGGCGTGCTGGAGGCCTTGCGTTGCTTGCAAGGTTAATTCAGCAAGGGTTGACCCTAGCAACTTGGAAGAACCGCCACTCAAAACGCCTGAGCGCCTTGATGCAAACTGGAATTAGGGCGCTGGCTGCACTGCCAAATGTTTCAGCAGCAAGCTCACCCGAGGGCCATAGCCTTCCAGGTATTCCATGGGCAAATGCACGAGCACCACAAAGGGGCGACCCGCCATTTCCCCTAGATAAAGCTCTCCGGCGATCGGCTCGCCTTTGTCGGTGCGCATGAAGGCGATCGCCCGTTTCACCCAACCAAACCGCTTGAATTTGGGGTCGTCGCTCGATCGAACAATGCTGGCCCGATTCGTGGCCAACCAGCCATTGGGGCCCGTATAGCCTTGCCACAACTGTTCCGGCGTGGTGGGCGTTTCCGGAACAATCACACTGACATAGGCTGCTTCGTTGCGGACTGCTCCCCCCTGAGCCACAAACCGGGCGATTGCGCGGCCCCCTTGGCGATTCAGGATCGGGGCAAAATCTTCCCGAGCCAAATAGGTCACCACTGGAAATCGATCGGGCGCAAACCGCTCCAGCTCGATCGACTCCGGCTCCCCTTCAACCATGATCGTTTCGGTGATGCGGGCGGGCGGTGTGGGCGTGGCTTGGGCAACCGGCGCGATTGATTGGGGAGCGATCGGCACAACCGGCGGGCGATCGGCTCCGGTCACGGGCCCTCCCATTGAACAAGCACCCAACAAAAGCAAGGTCAAGACTGCACGCATCACGATTTTGTCTCCCAGCAATTCAGCATTCGCGAAGTTCAACAGCAATTCAGCAGAAGTCCAGCAGACGTTCAGGCATTTAGTTGCTCCCTTGCTGAACCGCTCATCCCTTCAGTAATTTGGCAATTCGGTAGCTTAAAAACAGCAAATCAGGACAACTATCGGTATAAATCAGTAGAGGTCAGGGGCCAGTAGGGCTAAGCGATCGGCGGAGCTGAGAGTTGAACCTGCTCGGTTTTGCCTCCCCCAGTCCACCACCCCATTGCTATTTCCACCACTAATCATCAACAGACGGGATAGAAATTGATCAGAATTCAAAGCAGCAGTTAAGTAAAGATTTGCAATCAGGAATTACAACCCGATTTGCAATTCAGCCCTCTCGAATCACATGATTCCCCGTCTGCCATTCACCAACCTTGTGAGGCGAGCTCCTGGATAAGTTGCTATCGCCTAACAATCCACAACTATTCCTGACAGAGGGCATCGAATCAGGCTACGGTAAACACGGCGCTATTTGCGCCCAGCGTCTACATTTTTTACCTGCATCTTCCCGATTTTTTTCCTTTAAGGTGTGCATCATGCAAATAGCATCTGAGCCAAAGCCGTCACTCAGGGAGTCATGTCAACACTTCAGTTCTATCAAGCCCTGAGTGGGCGACTTCGCAATTGGTCGTGGGAATGGTTACTCATTGCCTTGCCGGCCCTGGCGGCCCTCATCAGTGGAGCCATCACCTGGCGGTGGCAACTTCTGATTTTTTCGGAGACCGCCCCAGAGCTGAGCCAGATGGTTCCCCCAGTCAGCACTGTGGCAATGGTGGCTTTTTTGAGTACCTCAGCAGCCAGTGTGATTGGGTTTTGGATTGCCCGCCAAACCTGCGCCCAGGCGATCGCCCATTCTTGTTCTCCTCAGGATTCTGATTCCCATTCCCGTTTGCTGTTGGTCAATCGTTTCGATCGTCATTCTCATTCTCATTTTCATTATTCTTTCGATATCAATCAACATCCTCATTCCAATTTCAAGATTAGTTCTGAATTTGAAGCTGATGGTTCTGCATTTGTTAATGATCATCAAGGAGAAGATAGCCCCAGTAACCGTCATCAAGGGTTGAATGAACCGGTTAACGAACTGGTTCATGGGCAAGTGAATGATCAAAATGATCAAGAAGCTGATGATCAAGAAACTGATGATCAAGAAGTTGAGGAAATGAATGACGAGGCCAATCCTGAAGCAACGGATTTGGCAGAGATTGACATTACAGATTTGGCAGAAATTCCGGAAGATTCGGCCGATTGGGATGGTTTAGATGGGCGATTTGTGCCCACCCAATTTCTGCAATTGTTGCAGCGGTCAACCTTGGCGGAAGTGAGCCTGGGAGACTATACGGAACGAACCATGGCGGTCATGTTTGCCGATATTCGGGGTTTTACGACCCTTTCGGAAACCATGTCCCCTCAAGAAAATTTGCGTTTTTTGAATGCCTATTTGGGTCGAATGGAGCGAGCGATCGCCCAACATAATGGGTTCATCGACAAGTACATTGGCGATGCCATTATGGCCCTGTTTGAAGGGGATGCTGACCTGGCAGTTGATGCGGCCATTTCGATGCTCAAGGCGCTGAGTGAATATAACCAGGAGCGCTTGCAGGCAGGGCGATCGGCCATTCGCATTGGCATTGGCTTGGATACGGGGCCGCTGATTTTGGGCACAATCGGGGGCGTTCACCGCATGGAAACCACCGCGATCGGGGATGCGGTGAATTTGGCTTCTCGCCTAGAGGAATTAACGAAGCAATATAGTGTTTCGATTTTGGTTTCCCATCGTCTATTGGCAGCGCTGCATAACCCCTCTAAATACAGCATTCGGTTTATCGATCGGCTGTATGTGCGTGGCAGAACTCAACCTGTGGCGGTTTATGAAGTCCTGAATGCCGATCCGATTGAATTGCAAACCCTCAAGCGTGCATCCAGTAGTTTATTTGAGGAAGGAGTCCTGCGATTCCATCGTCGGCAATATCGGGAAGCCGCTTCTTTGTTTGAGGAATGCCTCAGCATGAATCCGACCGATCGCGCAACTCATATCTATTTGCAGCGATCGGTTTTGGCGGGTTTTCCACCTTCTGAACATACCTGGCAATTAATTAAGGGCAAGGTGATTCATAAGCGCAAACGCTACCGAGGACGGCGACGGGCCCGATCGCGCTGATGATCGTGCTGATGTCTTGAGCCAAAGCCTGCGGGCCCTCACCGGAACCGGCACTTGACCCACCATTGACTCCCGATCAGCTCCAGAGTTGACATCCCCGCCAAGCTGTAGCGTAATTGATGGGAACTTGCCCCGATCGCTGTTGCAGCCTTCATCCATTCCCCGCCATCCATTGCCGTCGGTACTGCGATGAATGCGAGATCGCCGGAGTTTCCTGAAGGCTAGGATTTCCCGAAGCTAGGGTTTCCTGAACAGGATCTCGGATGCCGTTCCAGATGTGGAGTTGCAAAATGGCGCGGCTCAATGGCGCGGTTCAATGGTGCGGTTGTGATTGGTGAGGCAGTTGCTTGTCCTTGAGGATTGGAGGTCTGGAGTTTGAAGGGGCTAATTTCAGGAGCGATCGCGAGGGATGCCCGCAGACGGCCGATCGGTGTGTTTGACAGTGGCGTGGGTGGCCTAACGGTTTTGCGGGAGTTATATCGCCAACTGCCCAACGAGTCGCTGCTGTATTTGGCGGATACGGCCCGTTTGCCCTACGGGATGCGATCGCCCGCCGAAATTGTCCAATTTTCACGCGAAATCCTCTCCTGGATGGAGCGCCAGGGCGTGAAGATGGTTGTGATGGCCTGCAATACCTCTTCGGCGTTAGCGCTGGATGTGGTGCGAGCAGAGTTTGATTTGCCCATTGTGGGCTTGATTTTGCCGGCGGCTCGGGTGGCGGTCGATCGCGGATCCCGGGTGGGGGTGATTGCCACGCCAATCACGGCCGCCAGCGATGCCTATCGCCGGGCCATGGTGGAGATTGATCCCACGGTGCAGGTTTGGCAAGTGGGCTGTCCGGAATTTGTGCCGATCGTGGAGCAAGGGCGGTTGCACGAACCCGATACCCGAGCGATCGCGCAACAGTACCTGGAACCGCTGCTGGAACAGTCGATCGACACGTTGGTTTATGGTTGCACCCACTATCCACACCTGGCAGGGGTGATTGAACCGCTGCTGCCGCCGGGAGTGGTCACGATCGACCCGGCCGCCCATGTGGTGGCCGCCGCAACCCAAGAGCTGGAGTTGCTTAACCTGAAGCATTTGGATCAACCGCAACCCACTCGCTTTTGTGTCACGGGCGAGGCCGATCGCTTTGCCAGTTTGGCAACCCGCTGGTTAGGCTGTGCGCCGTTGGTGGAGCAGGTGCAACTGCTGGAGGCGGAAACCCTAGGCGATTACTTGCCGATCGAGTCGCCGTTGTCAGCTTAGGCCGGGCGATCGGGAAATTGCTCTCAGGGATCATTGCCATGCGATGATCAGCAATAGGCGCGCTCCCAAAAATCTTGAGAACACAGCGATCGCCTCATCCATCTCTGCCCATTGATCCCAGGCTGGAATGCTCGCCGGGTGTGATGGGCTGTCCGCCGTTGCCCGATCGATTTCCCATGACCATTTACTTCTACAAAGTTGGCGAACCCTATGGGTGTTTTTCCAACTTCTCACCCCATTGGATTGTTGTTGATGGCGTTGACTGGCCAACGGTGGAACATTTCTATCAGGCACAGAAGTTTGTGGGCACGGAATCGACGGTCATGATCGATCAAATTCGATCGGCGCTGACTGCATCAGAAGCGGCCGCCTTGGGGCGCAACCCGGCCCATCAGTTGCGATCGGACTGGAATCGGGTGAAGCGATCGATCATGGCCCAAGGGGTGTGGGTCAAGTTTTCTAGCCATCCTGAATTGGCGCAAGTGTTGCTCAGCACGGGCAGCGAAGAACTCATTGAAGATTCACCCACAGATTATTACTGGGGATGTGGAGCCGATCGCACCGGAAAAAACGAACTAGGCAAGGTGCTCATGGAAACGCGCGATCGACTGCGGGAAAACCTAGCCTTGAGTCGCAGTTTTCTCTAGACAAACAGACAAGGGGTTTAAACCCCTTGCCCCCGAAAACTTGGTTAGCGCTCAAAGCCCTAAGCTCAAACGCCCAAGCTGAAAACCTTACGCACTCGGAATCCGCGTCAACAACACCGGACAGTTGGCATAAACCCGCACATAGTCTGACAGAGACGATCCCAGCAGGCGATCGAGATCCGGCAGTCCCTTCGCCACCGACGGCCGGCGATCGGGTGACCCCAACAGCAACAGATCCGCATTGTTATCATCCGCCAAGCGACAGATGGTTTCCCCAGCCCGCCCCCCGGCAGAAATGGCCTTGTAACCAACCCCAAACTTTTTCGCCTCCGCGATCGCCCCAGCCAGCACCTCATCGCTCTCGCCGCTGATCACCTCATCCGGCTTCCGCTTGGCATCTACGTGGGTCAAAATCAATTGGCTGCCCTTGATATCCCGCGTCAAAAACAGTCCCAATTGCAGCGCTTGCTGGGATGCCTCGGACTTATCGATCGCCACCATCACGCGGTTAATCCGCTTGACGTAGATATCATCCTTCACCAACAACATCGGCCGCCCCGACAGTTGGAAAACATACTGACTCACCGAGTTTTCCAAAATTGATTGCAGCCGCTTCAGACCCCGCGATCCCATCACGATCAAGTCCGCGTCCACACTGTCCGCCACCCGCAGCACCAAATCTTTGGGTTCACCCTGCTGCAACATGGGCGACACTTGCTCCGGCGGCAGGCCCAAAAACTCGATCGCCTTGGCCAGCATCTTGCCGCCTGCTTCCAGCTTTTCGGTCATCTGGTCAGACCCAATCCGACCAGGAACCACGTGCAAAATGGTGACATGGGCATCTTTGATCGCGGGGATCTCCATCAGAAATTTCAGCATTTCTTCTGACTGTCCCGTGCCCGAGTCAGCGAACAAGATTTTTTTAATCATGGCTTCTGAAGGAGTCGCGTTGCTAGACCGATCAAGAACTACTCAAGAACAATGTTGAAATTTGATCCAGAGAAAATCAATAAAACGCTAACGCCAACCTAAGACTAACCAACTGGATATCAAGTAAATATCCTGAAATGGGTATTGCTGAGAGTTGGTGTTATTTAAGGATGTCTCTTTGCTGTGTGAATCAACCGGGTCAGGGGTGACACAAACCCAGTAGGCACACCACTTGCTGACCATCGACGAGTTGATTCCACAGGCTTCAACAGTTCATTTAAAGCCTACCACCGAATTCCTGAGTTGCCGCCAGAACCCCTTGTAATAGTTACATTTTTCAAGAATTGCTGGAAAAATTAAAACCTTAAAGAATTACAACGGAATCGGGTCTGGAGGTGTTAAATGGGGATGGTGGGCCCGAAGGCTGTCTGCTTCATTTGCTAACAAGAGGATTGTGTTCTGAATGACCTCGGGCCCCCATGATGATCGCCTGATGATCGCCGGTTTCATCCTGGTTTAATCAATGCGATCGCCGGTTCGATCGCCCCATGCGATCGCTGGCTCGACCAAAGGGGATTGGCCCGGCCTGAACCTTGGCCGATTAAATCCTTCTGCAATTTTTGCAATGTGCTTTGCAATGTGCGCTATGAATGCCTCTGTAACTGCCTCCTCAGCTCCGATGGCTCAAGATTCAACGGATTTTCAGGGTTTTGCTTACCCGGCGCGGGTTCAGCCCCACCACACGGACTATGCCGGGGTGGTGTGGCATGGCACTTATCTTTCTTGGATGGAGTCGGCGCGGGTGGAATATTTACGATCGCGCGGGTTGGCCTATGAGCAACTGGTGGAGATGGGCTGTGAGTTGCCCGTGGTTGACCTGGGGATCCAATATCACCGCCCAGCGCGGATGGGCGAAGAGGTGGTGGTGAAGGTGGCCCTGGAGCCGATCGAGGGAGTACGCCTGATGTTTGACTACCAAGTGGAATCGGCGGCGACGGGGGAATGTTATGCCACGGCCTGTGTCACCCTAGTACCGGTCGATCGAGCAACGGGGCGAGTGATGCGCCGCTGGCCACCGGAGTTGGTGTCTGTGTTGCAGTCGATCGCCGGGCCCGTGCAGTAGGCCAAGGGCGATTCACGATCATTCACGCGCGACTCGATTCAGTCATTCATCACTCAGTTCGTAACCGGTGGCTCATGCATGGCCCATCAAGGTCGCAATTCACAGTTTTTAGTTTTTAGTTCCAACAATCCCAAGGAATGGCAGAGCAATGGCTAACCACTTTCCCCATGATTTGAGATATAGCGACTCCCATGAGTATGTTCGGGTTGAAGGCGACGAGGCCACGATGGGGATCACGGATTTTGCAGCCGACCAACTGGGCGATGTGGTGTTTGTGGAACTGCCATCCGTAGGACAAAGGGTCGAGGCCGGTGACTCGGTGGGGTCGATCGAGTCCGTGAAGGCCGTCAGCGAGCTATATGCCATGGTGTCCGGGCAAGTGGTGGCAACCAATAACGAGATGGATAGTTCTCCAGAGTTGGTGAATGAGGATCCCTATGGGGATGGATGGCTGGTGAAAATTCGGATGAGCAATCCGCAGGAACTGGATCGAGCAATGACGGCGGATACCTACTCCAGATTGGTATCTGGGCAAGAGTAGGGCCTGTACGAGGACTCGTTACTGGCGGGAGCGAGCGGCGATCAGGGCCTGTTGAGCGGTGCGCCGCAGCAGGTCGATCGCCGAGGACTCGGTGGCGGGCAGGTGGGCCAGGTCGGCAATGGTTCCCGATCGGGCAATCAGGGCGGCGACGGTGCTGATCGCTTCGATCGCCCCCGCCGCGAGTAACAGCGCCCCTTGCAATTGGCCCTGGCGATCGTGCTGGATTTGGCAACGACCGGCCGCTAGGGCCAAGGCCGCGCTGCGTAGTTCTGGCCTTTCGCCACCGCCCACCACCGCCAAGGGCAGCGGCCCCCGCACGGCCCAAGGCTGCTGTTCATAGCGGATGCAATGGGGGCGTTGGATTGGGGTTTGCAGGCTGTTGCGGATGATCAGTTGGGCTTCGGTGGCGGCGATCGCCCCGATCGGGTGGCCTCCCAGCAGGGCCCCGCAGCCATATAGTTCTGGCGCGAGGGGCAATTGCAACCGGTCATTGGCGGGCCAATCGCCAATCCCGATCGCCCGGGGACAAAGCTGCTCAAACCCCTTGGGCAAGAGAGCTTGATAGTTACCGTCCGTGAGCAAGCAATCCACTTCCCGGGCCCGATCGCCAACTTGAATCCAGGTTTGTCCCTCCAACACTTTGCACTGTTGGGGAGCAGCCCGCAAAATCACCTCGATCGCCTGGGCTTCCAGTTCCGCTTGCAACCATTCGGCCGCGGCCGCCGGTAACCCTCCCAAGACCCGATCGCCCGCCGCCGCCAAGGTCACTTGGGCCCCCAATCCCCGGAGCACCTGGGCCAGTTCGATCGCCATGGGACTGTCGGCGGTGACCAACCAGCGCTCGCCGGGCCGCACCCCCCGATGGGCCAATTGGGCGATCGTGTCCGGAGTGTAGGCCGTCACGGGGGCCTGCTCTGTCCACAGGGGCACGGTCGATCGGCCCGGCAACGCCAACAGACAACGCCGCCCCGCCAACAGGCGATCGCCCAATTGCACCCGCCACTGGTTCCGGTGTCGCATCAGCAACCCATCGCCCACCAGGCAGTCCACCCCACCCGCCGCCAAGGCAGCCCGTTGATCGCCCCAGAGGCGATCGTGCCATTGGGCCTGGCGTTGCAGCGATCGCCAATCGATCGTCCCGGCCGCCAGGGCCGCCCCTTGACTCACCAGCAACTCAGCCCAAGGGCGCGTTTCCGGCTCCAACGGCTCAATCAGCGCCACCCGCAACCCCGATCGGGTCGCCTGTTGGGCCGCCAGCCGTCCGGCCGCGGTTCCGCCCAAAATGATCCAATCGTGTTGTTCGTAGCAGGCTGCCATAGGGGGTTAAGGAACGACTGTGCCAAGGACGTGGGCCGATGATGATGTCAAGGATGCAAAAGGATGCGATCGCCCAGGATGATGCATTCAAAACTTGTTTGAGCTTTTGTCTGGGCTTTTATCTGGGCTTTTGTCTGGGCTTTTATTCGGGCTACTGACTACGCTACCAATTGAGCGACTGACTAAGCTACCGATGATTTGCTCAGGGATTCGCCAACAATGGGATGCGCATCATAGGCTATATGAGAACACATCCTTAGCCTTTTTTTGGCGGCTCCCGACTGTCTAATTTTCCCATCTACCTATTTCCATTCAATCTCAGCAAAGACTTTGGAGAGGTTTCATGCCCTGGAAATCTGCCCCCTATGAATCCGTTCGGAAAGCCATGAATCCCGGCGATATTGTTGCGTTTTCGAGCAATGTGGGATTTTCATCGCTGATTAAGATGGCCACGCGATCGAACATCACCCACATTGGCATTGTTTTTCAAACCAAACTCTTTATCTATGGAGAGGCCCAAGAGGGATTCTTTAATCAGGTGATGGAGTCCACCGTGGCCAGCGGCACGAGGGCCGGAGTAATTGCCAATCGGTTGAGCGATCGGGTGAAGTTTTATCCAGGAGATATGTGGTGGTTGCCCCTCAGACAGGACGTGCGCGATCGAATGGATTTGCGAGCTTTTTATAATTTTCTGCTCCATCATGAGCACCGTTCCTATGACATTGCCCAGGCAATTCGCTCCGCCTTTGATTTGCCCAGCAATTTACCGATTCCTGGGAAATTAACCCGTAATGCGGAAGATTTTTCACGGTTCTTCTGTTCAGAATTGGCGGCGGCGGCCCTGGAAGCCAGCGGGGCGATCGGGTCGATTAATGCTTCGGAAGTGACCCCGATCGACCTTTGTATGTTCTCAATCTACGAAGATGATTATTATCAGTTGAAGGGGCAAAGGAAGCTGATCAGTGGCTATAACACCCTGAATCCTAATGGTTGGGGACAGGAGTAAGGTAATTTACGCTCGTAATTTACTCGCGTCTCCCTGTTCGACTGGCTGCACCTGAGTTGGCGCGAGCGTATTACTCGATCGCGCAATACTTAGGCAGCCGAATCGCTGCTCGATCGCCCGTTGAACAGTTCCAACACCTCGCGGCAGTAATGCTTAATTCGATCGGCCGGTTCGGCGCGGGGTTGGCTGTCGCCCTCAAACTGCCAGGCCTCGATCGTGGAGAAGCGCCACTGTTGCCCCCGATGGTCGTAGCCCGCCACTTCCACACCGATCGCCCGTTGGGTGTCTTCCACCGGATCCGCAAAAAAGCGCACTTGCACCAGCAAACTGCGGCAGGCACAGGCGCGGCTGTAGCCCGGGAAGTGAAACCCAATGTCGATCGAGTCTGGATCAACGGTGGCGCGGGTTTCTGCATCATTGAGCCAAGGTTTCAGATCCACGCGCACATCGGGAAAAGCGATGCGAAACAAATTCACCGCAGCCGCGATTTGGCTGGCTAGGGCGATCGAGTGGGCACGTTCGGCGGCGTTCACGCAACTCCTCCGGGCGAAACGGGCGATCGGCCTGCGGGCCAGGGCCGGCGGCGGGGCAATGGCGCTAAACCCCGACTCAGGGCCATGAAACCCGCATGGATTAACGTCGTTTCATCATAATGTACGAATCCCAACTGCAAAGGAATGGTTGCTACCAATGCCGAGTCCTCGCCGTGCTGCTGACGATCGCCCCGATCGCCGTGTGGTCTATTCGGAATTTGGCGACGCGGTGAATCCAGACGCGATCGCCCGGGCGGTTCCTGACCTGCCGCCCAATCAACAAAACCTGAAAGTGCAACTGTCCCGCAAAGGCCGCGGCGGCAAAACCGTCACGGTCATCAGCGGTTTTCAGCACAAGCCCGAGACGCTACAAGCCCTGCTGAAAACCCTGAAAAACCGCTGCGGAACCGGCGGCACAGTCAAGGACAACAATTTAGAAATTCAAGGAGATTATGCCGATCGACTGGTGGCGTTGCTGGTGGAACAGGGCTATAAAGCCAAGCGCAGTGGTGGATAAATTGGCTTGAATTGATTGCTTGAATCAATCAACTTGGATTAATCAACTTGGATTAATCAACTTGGATTAATCAACTTGGATTAATTGACCGGAGTAAATCAATCGGCTTGAATTAATCGGCTTGAATTAATTGGCTTGAATCATACGCCCTTCCCCTTCGCCCCTCGCCTTTGCCATGTTGTCCGCTGATTCGTTGCCCAATTCCTTCGGCTTGCTATTCGATTTGGATGGCACTTTAACTGAAACCAATCCCTTGCATTACCGAGCTTGGGAACTGGTTTTGGCGGAAGTGGGCTATGACCTCACGCCCACGATTTATGAACAGATCATCAGTGGCCGCACCAATGCCCAAATTGTGGTGGATTTGTTGCCCAGCTATTCCGTGGCGGAGGGAGCGGCCCTGAGCGATCGCAAGGAAGCGCTGTTTCGGCAGTTGGCCCCCGACTTGGAACCGGTGCTGGGGTTGCCTTTGCTGCTGAAAGCCCTGGAGCCTTGCAATCTGCCGATGGCGGTGGTGACCAATGCGCCCAAGGACAATGCGATCCACATGCTGACGGCCTTGGGGCTGCGGGAACGGTTCGCAACGGTGGTGCTGGCGGAGGAAGCGCCCCCCGGCAAACCGGATCCCGCGCCCTACCGGTTGGGACTGGAACGGTTGAACCTGCCGGCCAGTGGGGCGATCGCCTTTGAGGACTCACCCCCCGGAGTGCGATCGGCGTTGGCGGCGGGGATTTTCACCGTGGGCCTGAGCACCACCCACGCGCCCGAGGAGCTGACCCAAGCCGGGGCCTCGTTGGTGATTGAAAACTTTACCGATCGACGGCTTTGGCAACTGTTGCGATCTCGCTTGGGAGATGAGGCGATCCCGCTTTCGGCTGCATCCACCGTTTAATCTCAATCTCCCTTGCCGTTGCGCAACCCTCAGCCCTATGGATCCTCAGCCGATCACTGAATCGGGAAGCCATCGCCCGATCGATTTCCCCAACGGTTTGCCCCAACTGGATTTGTTAGTGCGGGCCTTGGCCTTTGCCGCCGCCAAGCATCGACACCAACGGCGCAAGGATCGAGCGCGATCGCCCTATATCAATCACCCGATCGCCCTGCTGCGGGTGCTGGTGCATGAGGCCCAAATTACGGATTCTCAAGTGTTGGCGGCGGCCCTGCTCCACGACACGATCGAGGACACAGACACCACCGCTGCCGAATTGGTCACCCACTTTGGCCCCGAAGTTGCCGCCCTGGTGCAAGAGGTGACGGACGATAAGCGATTGCCCAAGGCCGAGCGAAAGCAGTTGCAAATTGACCATGCGCCCACCTTGAGCGATCGAGCCAAGCTGGTGAAATTGGCGGACAAAATTTGCAATTTGCGAGATGTGGATCAGTCGCCCCCGGAGCGCTGGTCGATCGCCCGTCGCCAGGCCTATTTCGACTGGGCTGAACAGGTGGTGACTGCCTTGGGGCCAATGCCGCCGGCCCTGATGGAACCGTTTCGCGCCATTTTGCAAACCGGCCGCGCCCACCTGGCCGCCCCAGCGGCCGATCGCCCCTTGCGGCTTTATTGGGCTGGGCCGCTGTTTTCCTTGGGAGAACGCTGGCTGAATCAAACCCTGGCCGAGGAACTGCAAACCTTGGGCTATCCCGTCTTTTTGCCCCAGGCGGCATGTGCGGGCCTCAGTGATCCGCAGGCGATTTTTGAACGCTGTCGATCGGGGCTGGATCAGGCAAACGCCGTGATTGCCGTGTTGGATGGGGCCGATGCGGACTCGGGAACCTGTTGGGAATGTGGCTATGCGTTCGCACGTCAGTTACCGATCGTGGCGCTGCGCACGGATTTTCGCGGCTCTGGTGATGCGGGCGGCTTCAACGCCATGCTACTGGGAACGGCCCGATCGGTCATTGCGCTCACGGATCCGGCCGCCGACTTGCCCACGGTACGATCGCGCTTGGTGGCGGCGATTGAAGCCTTGGTGCCGCTGAATTAAGGGCTGATTTGGCTGATTTGATCGATTAAGGCCGTGACGCGATCGCGAATTTCGTCGCGCACCCGCCGAAACACCTCGATCGGCTGGCCATCGGGATCGTCCAGTTGCCAATCCTCAAACCGTTCCCGCAGCACCCAGGCTTCCGGCAAATTCACCCCACAGCCACAGAGGGAAATCACGCCGTCGAAGTCTTCGGGGGCAAATTCGGCCAGGGCGTTGGAGGTTTGGTCGCTGATCTCAATTCCTGCTTCCGCCATCACCGCGATCGCCGTGGGATGCACCCGGCTGGCTTCAAGACCGGAACTCACCACCCGAATTTTGCCCGCTCCCAGGGTTTTCGCCCAGCCTTCCGCCATCTGCGATCGGCAAGAATTGCGCCGACAAACAAACATCACCGACTTCATAGAGTCCTCCTGTAGGGGCGCAACGCTTGCGCCCTTGGCCTGGGCAGAAATCTAAAATCCGACGCAACGCGGATCGAGCAACGTGGCCTTTTCGGGCGATCGGGGGAACCAGTGGGCCGTGCGCCGACAGCATTCCACCAGCAACAACATCACCGGCACTTCGATCAACACGCCCACTACCGTCGCCAGGGCCGCCCCCGAGTTCAAACCAAACAACATCACCGCCGTGGCGATCGCCACTTCAAAATGATTGCTCGCACCGATTAAAGCCGCCGGGGCCGCATCTTCGTAGACTAATTTCAGGGGTTTCGCTAAGGCATAGGTAATCCCAAAAATCGTCAGCGTTTGAATCAGTAACGGCACGGCAATTAGGAAAATATGCAGCGGATTATTCACGATTAGCTCTCCCTTAAAGGCAAAGAGCAAAATCAGGGTTAATAACAATGCTGAAGTGGCGATCGGGCTGAGGTAGTGCAAAAATTTTTGCTCAAACCAATCGGCTCCCTTATATTTGAAAATCCAGTGGCGCGTGTAGATACCTGCGGCCAAGGGTAGGCCCACATAGATCAACACGGACAGGGCGATCGTGGCCCAAGGAACCGCCAAATCATTGGCCGCCAACAGCCACCGACCCAAAGGCGCATAGAGCAGCAGCATGGTCAGCGAATTCACCGCCACCATCACCAAGGTGTGGCCCTGATTGCCATAGCAGAGATAGCCCCACATCAACACCATGGCCGTGCAGGGCGCAATGCCTAACAAAATTGCCCCAGCAATGTAGGAATCCGCGAGAGCAATTGATTCCCCGCGCAATAGCTCGGAACCTTGGATCAGTGGGCGGAACCAATGGCCTAAAAATAGCTGGGCGATCGCGATCATCGTGAAGGGCTTAATTCCCCAATTCACCACCAGGGTCAGCAACACCGGTTTGGGCGATCGCATGGCCCGTTTGGCTTGGGTGAAATCGATTTTCACCATGATCGGATACATCATGAAAAACAGGCAGACCGCGATCGGGATTGACACCTGATGCACCGTCCAGGCATCCAGGGCGATCGCCACATCGGGAAACAACCGCCCCAATAGAATGCCGACCCCGATGCAGACCAGCACCCAAACGGTCAGATAGCGTTCAAAAAAACTGAGTTGGCCGCCCACCTTTGGGGCCTTGGCACTGGGATTGATGGTCATAACACCTCGCGATCGGGCAATGCGCACCGATTTCCCCCGATCGCCTCCATTGTGCCAGGAATAGTTCAAAAAAAATTGATGAATTCAAAAAAAGTTGATTTGAAAATCTCCAGCTACCCAACCGAAGGGGCAAGGGGTTTAAACCCCTTGTCTGTGGGCGCGGCGAATCGCTAGGAACAGCAGGCGCGATCGCCCCCGGTAACCCAGCCCGCCAAACTCGCCAAATATTGCTCTAAACGCTCAAATCCCATCGAATTCAGCCGGTAATAGTTCCAGCGGCCGTCCTGGCGCACTTCAATCAAGCCTGCTTCCCGGAGCACCTTCAGGTGAAACGACAGCTTTGATTGACTAACCCCCAGTAGCTCGCAGAGGTCGCACACGCACAACTCGCCCTGCCGCAAATGTTCGATCACCCCCAACCGAATCGGATCGCCCAGGGCATGGAACCCCGCCAGCAGGGTTGCTCGTTCCACCGTGTCCACCCGTTCGATCGATTTCAGTGCCATTTTGAGGTTCCTTGGCCGCGCTCTTGCCCAGCCTAACGCCCCTTGGCCCAGGTTGCTCAAGAGTCCAAGGCGATCGGCAGCAAGTCCGCCAGGGGCCAAACGCAATCGGGAAAGGCGATCGGAGCGATCGATTGGGTGCGATCGAGCTGCATAACCAACCCATAGCCCGCCGGATTAGGATTGCGAAACACCCAGAGCCGATCGCCCGGCAAATCCAGCACCCAATAATCCGCCAAACCCGCTTGGGCATAGGCGCGGGCTTTGGTTTGGGTGTCGTAGGCGAGGGTGCTGTCCGCCACTTCAATCAGCCAATGAATTTCCGCTGGGGTTGGGTGATGGTCGGCATAGTCGAGGGGATGGGGCCGGACGATCGCCAGGTCGGGTTCGGGTTGGGATTGGTCATTCAGGGCGATCGGGTCTTGCAGCCGAATCAGCACCGTTTCGCCCAATTGCCGACCCAGCAGCCGCGCCAAACGACTCACAGCAGCGGCGTGGCGGGTTCCCTTAGCAGCCATTTGAATCAGTTGACCATTCAGCAATTCAATATGTTCTTCGGGGCCAAAACAACCCTGATCAATCAGGCATTGATAGTCACGCACTTGCAGCGGTCGCGGGGTCAAGGGTTCAGCAAGGATCGGCGGCATAGGTCAGGGCGATCGATCGGCTCGATCGGAATTGTAGCCAAGGCTTAGGGACGATTGGGGACGATCAGTTCTGATCTCCGCGCCTCATCACGGCCCGGATACCCAACAGTGCTCAGGTCATACTCCAAATTTTATTTCGTGCTTAAATAGTTAGTACACGAAATAAATCACGCTTGCGGTTTTCCCATGAACGCCACCGCTCGATCGCCCCGTTCCGCTGCACCTTGGCAGGAAATTTTAGCCCCCCATGGCTTGGGCTATCGGATTCGGCTGCTGTCGCAACTGATGGGACGGCGGTTTCAGGAACTGCTGGAGCCGCACGGTCTCACGCCGTTTCACTGGGTGGTGCTCTGTTGCCTGTGGGAACAGGACGGGCTGGCCACCTGCGCGATCGGCGATCGGCTGCGGCAGGTGGGCGGCACAATGACCGGCGCACTCGATCGAATGGAAGAGCGCGGCCTGATTCGGCGGGAGCGCGACTGCCACGATCGGCGCGTGTGGCGGATTTGGCTGACGGATTTGGGCTGGCAACTGTGGGAAATTTTGCCGCCGATCGCCATGCAGTTGCGCGAGGAAACCCTCCAGGGATTTTCAGATCAGGATCGTCAACTCATGTCCCGTTTGGTCGATCAGGCGATCGCCAATTTAATTCCACCCCCCTAAAGTCCTGGGTCTGAGCGCGCGCCATCCCGCAAGTTGGCGCGATCGGCTCACCACCACCCTCAAACCAGCCTTCAAGCGCCCCAATAGTACGTATACGAAATAAAAATACCCGTAATAGTTGGTCATCTCGCCCTTGAGCATTGGCCCCCGTTACGCCCCAACCCTTAGTCAGAGGTCAGGACTCGTGAAACCCCAGTTGATCAGCAAAGTCGATCGCAACGGTACCAAGCCGCCCGCCACGGCCACCGCGCTGGCCCCAGATCCAGAACCGATCGCCCCACCCGAGAGCACTGAGCCGATCGAACCAGCAAGCACCGCCCCCCCGATCGCACCGCCCACCGCCGCCAAGCGCCGCCCGTACAAGCTGGCGATCGCCTTGGTGCTGGTGGCCGCTGGGGCGATCGCCGGGGGCCGCTGGGCTTGGCAGTTTTGGCAATATGCCTCCACCCACGAGGAAACGGACAACGCCCAGGTGGCGGGCCATCTTTATCAAGTGGCCAGCCGCGTGCCGGGCACAGTCACGGCCGTGGCGATCGAGGAAAACCAGCATGTGACGGCGGGGTCGGTGTTGGTGCGCCTCGACCCGACGGACTACCAAGTGAAGGTGCAGCAATCCCAGGCGGCCTTGGTGGCGGCGCAACAGGATGCCCGCGCGGCCCAATCCTCGATCACCCTGGCCGGAGCCAACACCGCCGCCCAACTGACCACAGCCAGCGGCGATCTGAACGATGCCACCGCTGCGATCGCCAATGCTGAAGCGGCCTTGAACGAAGCCACCGCAGGCGTACCCGTGGCGCGGGCGAATTTGGCCCAAGCTCAGGCGGCCTTGACCAAAGCGAAGGCGGACTACGATCGCTACGATGCGCTTTACCAAGACGGGGCGATCGCCGCCCAGCAACGGGATGCCGCCAAGGCCGCCTACGATGTGGCCCTGGCCCAAACCGCCGCCGCCCGCCAACAGGTGCAACAGGCGATCGCCCGAGTGGCCCAGGCTCGCCAAGGGGTCGATCGCGCCAAGGCCACCCGCCAATCGCGCCAGGGCGATCTGCAACAGGCCCGCGCCACCGGCAACCAAACCCAGGTGAACCGCGATCGCTACGCCGCCGCCACGGCCCAAATTGCCCGCCAGGCCGCCGACCTACGCGCCGCCCAGTTGCAGTTGTCTTACACCACGATCGCCGCCCCCGTCAGCGGCCGGATTGGCCGCAAATCCGTGGAAGTGGGCGCACAGGTGCAAGCGGGTCAACCGCTGATGGCGATCGTCGGTGATCAGCTCTGGATCGAAGCCAACTTCAAGGAAACCCAAGTGCAGCGGATGCACCCCGGGGAAGCGGTGGAAATTCGGCTGGATGCCTTTCCCGATTGCCCGTTCCGTGGCCATGTGGAAAGCCTCGCCCCCGCCTCCGGTGCGCAATTTGCCCTGTTGCCGCCGGACAACGCCACAGGCAACTTCACCAAAGTGGTGCAACGAATTCCCGTGCGGATTACGATCGACCCCGACAGTTTGCGCGGCTACGAAGCCCAGGTCACGCCGGGCATGTCCGCCAATGTCAGCGTGGCGGTGCGCTAGGAGCCAGACCCCATGAGCGCTAACTCTCATCCCGCGATCGCCCCGACCTATCCCACCGGCTGGCTGAAATGGGCGATCGCCGCCACCGCTTCCCTGGGCGCAATCCTGGAAGTGATTGACACCAGCATCGTCAACGTCGCCCTCACGGATATCCAATCCAGCGTCGGAGCCACCCTCAGCGAAATCGGCTGGATCGTCACAGGCTACGCGATCGCCAACGTGATCGTGATTCCCCTGACGGCTTGGCTGGGCGAAACCTTCGGCCAAAAGCGCTATTTTGTTCTGTCCTTGGCGGGCTTCACGATCGCCTCCGTTCTCTGTGGCCTATCCGGCAGTTTGCCCGAGCTGGTGGCCGCCCGCATCTTGCAAGGGTTACTGGGCGGTGGCTTGCTGGCCAAGGCCCAGTCGATTTTGTTCCAGAGCTTTCCGCCCGCCGAGCAGGGGTTGGCCCAAGCGGTCTTTGGAGTCGGCGTGATTACGGGGCCGGCGATCGGGCCGACCCTCGGCGGCTACCTGACCGATAACCTCGGGTGGCGCTGGATCTTTTTCATCAATATCCCCTTCGGCATCGCGGCGGTGGCGATGGCTCTGCTGTTTTTGCCCGCCGATCGCCCGCGCGATCGCTCCGGCCCAAGGCGATCAGTCGATTGGTGGGGCATTGGCCTGCTAACGATCGCCGTGGGCAGCCTGCAAACCTTCCTGGAAGAGGGTGAACAGGACAACTGGTTTGAGTCCCCGACGATCATCGCCCTGGCGATCGCCGCGATCGTGGGGTTGGTGCTGTTCATTTGGCGGGAGCTGACCGTGCGCCACCCGGCCGTGGACTTGCGTGTGTTGCGCCATCGATCGCTCGCGGCCGGCAGCATCTATTCCGCCGTGGTGGGCATGGGTCTCTATGGAACCTTGTTCGCCGTGCCGATTTTTGCCCAGAGCGTGTTGCACTACACCGCCCAGCAAACGGGTCTGTTGCTGTTGCCGGGGGCGCTGGCCTCCGCCGCCACGATGCTCATGCTGGGAAAAGTGAGCAGCTTGATCGATCCCCGCTGGGCGATCGCGGCGGGCAGCATCATGACCAGCCTCGTGATGTTTTCCCTGGCGACCCTCAACCCCGACTCCAGCAGCGATTCACTGTTCTATCCACTAATTTTTCGGGGCGTGGGCACGGTGATGATGTTTTTGCCCCTCAGCTTGGCCACCCTCGGCTCGTTGCCCCCGGCTGACATTCCCGCCGGGTCGGGGTTTTATAACCTGACGCGGCAACTGGGCGGCAGCATTGGCATCGCGATTTTGACGACGCTGCTCGATCGCCGCAATGCCTTTCACCGCAGTGTGTTGAGCGAGCACTTGAGTGTTTATAGCCCCGAAACCCAAGCGCGACTCGATGCCCTGACCAGCGCGTTTCAGAGTCGTGGCGTTGATCCGACGACGGCTCACCAACAGGCGATCGCCTCGCTGGATGGCCTCTTGAGTTTGCAATCGTCGATTTTGTCGTTTAGTGACACGTTTTGGGTGGTGGGGATGGCGTTTTTGGCTTCGTTGCCGCTGTTGTTGTTGCTGGGCAAGGGTCGCAAGGGTCAAGCACCGAGCGCGGGGCACTAGGGGCGATCGGCTTGGCTACAATCGAGGCTAGTTGCGTTGGTAGTTATCGGCGTGTTTAGCCCAGAATTTCAGACCATTGTTCAGCTCAAACACGAATTCGATCCGTCGCGACCGCTAGAACCGGGCGATCCCGCATATGTGGATTGCACGTCGGTGCGGGGCGACGATGACATCACCGTGGACTTGGGCCGCACAATCACCGATGCCCAACGCAAAACCTGCCAAATCTATTCCGGTCATCGCGGCGGCGGCAAATCCACGGAGCTGAAAAAGCTGAAACAGTGGTTAGAAGAGCGCGGCTTTTTTGTGGTTTACTTCGCCGCTGCCACGGAAGATGCAGGGGATTTGAACCTGAAAGATACGGAATATTCAGATATTTTGCTGGCTTGTGCTCGCAATATTATTGATGGACTCAAGAGCCTAGAAGGACTCGATTCGCAACCGATCGCCCAATGGATTTCTAAGTCTTTTGATGATCTCAAAACTATCCTATCGGCTGATATCAAAATTGACGATCTGAAAACCAATGTGGAGCTGCAACTGAGTCAGTTTGCCAAGCTGACTACGGCGGTACGATTGGAACCCCAAAAGCGCGATCAAGTTCGCAAATTGATGCTCGATCGCACCGAAAGCTTAGAAACAGCCTTGAACGATTTGCTAGCCAATGCGCGCCAAAAATTGCCACTGGGTAAACGCGATTTGGTGGTGATGGCGGACAACTTAGACCGCATTTCGCCGGTCGATCGCACCCAGGGCCGCACCAATCACGATGAGATTTTTCTCGATCGCGCGGATTCCCTGAAGTCCCTCAACTGCCACACGATTTATACGGCTCCGGTATCCTTTGTGTTTTCGGCCAGTGCGTCGCGGTTGCGGGATGAGTATGACGGGGTGGAACGGTTGCCGATGGTGGCGATCGCCGATCGCGATCATCAAATGCTGAATGATGGCTATGCCAAATTGCGAGATGTGTTGGCTCGGCGGGTGGCGAAAGCTGCGCCGGGGCGATCGCTCGTGCCCGATGTGTTTGCCGATGAGGCCGCCGTGCAGCGGTTGTGTGTGGCCAGTGGTGGGCATATGCGGGAACTGATGCGGTTGGTGCAGGAATCGTTGAAGCGGATTGATGTGTTGCCCATTAGTTTGAAAACGGTGCAACGGGCGATCGCGGAGGCGCGAGAAACCTATCTGGATGCGATCCGATTTGAGGATTGGGAAGCGTTGATGGCGGTTGAGCAAACCAAGGACAGCCGCAACGAGTGCGAAGATCGCTGTCGCAATTTGCTGTTTCGATTGTGTGTGCTGGAATATCGCGAGTGGGACGAAGAAAACGACGAAAAAATCACTTGGGCGGCGGTGCATCCGCTGATTCGGAGTTCCAAGGAATTTAAGCAGCGGTGGGAGGCTTTTGTAAAAGCAAACCCATAGGAGCAAGGGGCTTGAGCTACGGTCTGCCAGTCCAGAGTTTGAGGAGGAAATGAGGGATGGATTGGGATGAAGAGGAGGATTTGCTACCGGAAACACCGGAGGAGATCTATGGCAATTTGCGGCGATCGCTCCAGCGGCAAACGGGGTTTGAGCTGCATTTTGTGGTGTGCGATCGCGCTAAGGAATTGGAACTCTTCGATCGCTTGCGGCGGGAGATTCCCGAAAAGCGGTTTGCTCAATTGGTGCTCGATCGAAAAGATACGACGCTGCTAGACAAGGTGAAGGAGCTGGCAGCAACGAACGAGTTTGATGTGCTGTTTGTGCGGGATTTGGATGCAACCCTGCTGGACTACGAAGACACCAAGCGGCAGGCGGGCTGGAGCGATGTACAAATTTATGAGGTTGATTGGCGCGGTGTACCGCCAATTTTGCAGCATTTGAATTGGGCGCGGGAAACCTTGCGAGATCAGTTTCCTTGTGCATTTATCATCGGTTGCCGACCGACGACCATGCAATATCTCAGTGAGCGAGCGCCGGACTTTTTTGATTGGCGGCTAGGGGTCTATCGGTTTCCCTTAGAATCTTCAGAAATTGATCGAAAAATCCTAGAAGAAGCATTAGCAGAAGATAGCTATGAAAATCTGACTGAGGCAGAGTTCATCAAAAAGCTGCTTGAATTACAAGACCTGATTAAAATTACTGGTGATATAAATCAACTAAGCAAACTCTACTTTCAAGCTGGAAAGCTAAATTTTTTCGCTAAAAATTACAGTCCGGCAATCAGTAACTTTATCCGTGCCCTTGATCTTGATCCGACAAATGATTCAGCTGCTTTTTTGCACGGTAGTTCATTGTTTCATATGGGGCGGTATGAAGAAGCAATCACCAGCTATGGTCACGCTCTACAGCTCAATCCTGACAGTGAAAAAGTTTGGCTTATTCGAGGTCTGGTTCTGAGTATTCTTGGGCAATATGAGGAGGCAATTACTAACTATGATCGTGCTATCCAGCTCAAACCCGATGACGACAATGCCTGGAGTGCCCGAGGCAGCGCACTGAAGGATTTGGGACGGTATGAAGATGCGATTACCAGCTATGATCGCGCCCTTCAGTTCAAACCCGATGACTACGATGTTTGGAGTAAACGAGGCAGTGCACTGAAGGATTTGGGACGGTATGAAGATGCGATCAGCAGCTATGATCGTGCCCTCCAGCTCAATCCTGATAGTGAAAAAGTTTGGCTTATGCGAGGTCTGGTTTTGAGTATTTTGGGATGGTGTGAAGATGCGATCAGTAGCTATGATCGCACCCTCCAGCTTAAAGCTGATGAATATCACGCCTGCTTTGGTCGAGGCATGATGCTAAATGCTCTTGGGCAGCATGGAGAGGCGATCGCCAGCTACGACCAAACTCTCCAATTCAAACCCGATTACCACGAAGCCTGGAACAACCGAGGCATTGCGCTGGATAATCTTGGGCGCTATGAAGAGGCGATCGCCAGCTACGACCAAGCCCTCCAATTCAAGCCCGACGACCACGATGCCTGGTACAACCGAGGCACTGCGCTGGGTCATCTTGGGCGGCATGAAGAGGCGATCGCCGCCTTTCAACAAGCAATCAAACTCAACCCGCAAAACACTTCGCCCTACTACGATTTAGGACTATTGCAATTTGAGCAAGGCGATCTCGCTGGGACGATCGCCACCTTTCAAAAGGTAGCCGAACTCGATCCCACCGATGAAATTCCGCCCAATAATCTCGGCTTTTTGTGCCTAATTATTGATCGCCTCGACGAAGCCGAAACCTATTTGTTAAAAGCTAGAGAACTCAAACCCAGCTTTTATATGTCCGCCTTCAATTTGGCAGCAGTGCGAGCCTTGCGCTCCGATCTCGACAGTGCCCGATCGCTCCTAGCCGAAAGCCTGCAACTCTGCCCCAAATCAGACGATCAAGAACAACTCCATTGGTCGATCATCTCGATCCTGTTGGGCAATGTCGAAGCCGGTTTTGAGCAACTCACCGCCACCCTCGCCACCCTGACTGATCCCACAGCAACGTGGCCGATTCGGGGCGGCGTGCTGGAAGCCTCCCAAGCGATCGCCCGATCGCCCCTGCAAACCCCCGACCTGCACCGGGCGATCGACCTGCTCCAGTCCCACCTCACCCCATAACCTGTCGCCCGAAATCTCATCGTTCCCACACTCTGAGTGGGAACGCCCTCCCCGACGCTCTGCGTCGAAACACCCCCAACCGGACGCAGAGCGTCAACCTGCCATTCCCACGCAGAGCATGGGAACGATCGAGATCGATTTCGCCTCACGCACCGCCCCGACTCTCGATTGGGCGATCGACGGTGCGTGGGAGAACAAATCAACCGTTTCGCAACCCTTTAACCGTCCTCCCACAGCACCCTACCCGATCGCCCTTGAGTCATTAGAAAATGGATCAAAAATGCCAACCGTTCTGCAAGTCGGCCCCTACAGCTTCATTTTCTTCAGTTCCGATCGAGGAGAGCCACCCCACATCCACGTCAAACGCGATCGGCAACTGATTAAGATTTGGCTCGATCCAGTTGAAACTAGCAAAAACCTCGGCTTTCCTGACCACGAAGTCAGTCGCATTATCAAACTCGTTCAAGAACACCAACCCGAGCTGATTGAGGCCTGGCATGACTACTTTGATCTTGGAGATTGAACCCCAAGCCCAGCGAATCGACTTTGACGATCACACCTTCACCATTCACCTCGCCGACGGCCGCCAACTCACCATCCCCCTCGATTGGTATCCCCGCTTGCAACAAGCCACCCCCACCGAACGCCAAAACTGGCAACTGCTCGGCGATGGCTACGCGATCGAGTGGCCCGACCTCGACGAACACATCGGCATCAATGGACTCCTGGCCGGCAAACGCAGCGGCGAAAGCACCCGATCGTTCGATCGCTGGCTCACCCAACGGCGATCGACCCCCATCCGAGAACCGTAGGATCGATCGCCCTCATCATTGCACCCATCAGCCCCCCTTTGAGACTATTGGGGGCATGGCGCGAGCAGGAAAAGCACTCAAACAAACCTTGCAAGACTACGGCATCAGCCCCCCCTTTCAGACCATTGGCGGCTCGCCGTCACCATGGGCATTGCCCGATCGACCGTGCATTATTGGTTCAACGAAACCCAAGACCCCCAAGCCGACGCAATTCCAGCCATCGTGGCCGCCCTAGAGGCGATCGAACCCGCCGCCGCCCGAGCCTTTTTGGAAGCCTACCTAGGGCGATCGCTCACGGATTGGATCACCCCAGACCCGCCATAGACCAACCAATCTAGCTCGCAGGGAGCGATCGCGGCTCCTCAAAATCCCACGGTTCAAATAACTCCGCCACCGGGAACGCAAACCCGCTCACCACATCCTCCCCCTCCAACAAATCGCCAACCCGCAACAGGCGATCGGGTTCCGGGCCGTGATAAACCAAAATGCAGCGCTCATTCGGGTCAATCTTCCACAGCAAGCGCGTCCCGTGGGCAAAATATTCCACGATTTTTTGGTGCATTTCGTCCACCGTGTTGCCCGGCGACAAAATCTCCACCACCAAATCCGGCGCACCCTCAAAATAGCCTCGGGGCGGGCGGCTGAGACCCTGCAACCGAGATCGATCGATAAAGGCAATATCGGGCGATCGCCGGTTGCCATTGCCCAGGGTAAACGCCGTGCTCGAATCACAAACCGCCCCCAAACGGCGCGATCGCACCCAATTCATCAGTGCCGCCACCAAAACGCAGGCCAAATAGCCATGCTCCATCCCCGAATTGCCCATATCCACCACCTGACCGTCCACCAACTCGTAGCGATGCCCCTCTCTGGGTAAGGCCATCCAGTCTTGATCCGTCCAGGTTTGAGGGCTTGTGGCAATGGTCATTCCCGTTGCGCTCCTACCGATCGCGATCGCCTGTTGCTATTGTGCCGTGGTCTACCCGATCGCCTCGGGATCAATGCCCAACTCCCGCAACCGGGCCGCCAGGCGATCGGCTCGATCTCGCTCCTGTTCAGCCCGTTTCCGTTCTTGCTCGGCGCGTTGATGCTCTTCCTCAGCCCGATCGCGCTCTTGCTTGGTGCGTTGGATCTCTTCCGCCAGGGTCGAAAAGGGCTGACCGTCCGGCCGAAATAGGGTGAGGGTGTCTTCGTCCATTTGGAACCGAATGCCGAGCCGGGGACTCACCCAATCATCCGGGCGATCGTCCCGGAGCCGCAAATCGCCCCGCTCCGATCGCACCAAAATGCTCAAATCATGGCGATCGGGATCGTAGATGTAATATTCCTCAACGCCGTAGGTGTCATAGAACGCCTGCTTTTTCAGCATTTCCCCAAAGCGATTGTCCGGCGACAAAATCTCAAATACCACTTGGGGCGCGATGTTGTTTTCACACCACTGCTTGTAGGAACCCCGATCGCCCTTGGGAACCCCAAACGCCACCATCACATCGGGCGCTTGGCGGGTTTTGTTGTCGCCTTCCACCGGATACCAGAGCAGATCGCCCGCCACAAAAACTTGCGGATCGTTGGTAAAGACGGCGGCAAGGTTCATGTAGATCTTTTGGATCCAATGAAACTGTTTCGTGTTGTCCGCGATCGGCTGGCCGTCGCTGTCGGGATAGTCGATCGGTGGGGGCTGAATCCCTGGCGTGATCGTCGTGGTGGTGGGTTGGGCAATCATCGGTTAGTCCTCACGATCGCGGTTGGTCTCATTATGCCAACGGAGCCTGATGCCAACGGAGCCTGCGATCGCCCGGTGGGGGTTTGTGGGGCCTAGGAAACCTGGATTCGGGGGAATTTTGATACGATCGCAGCAGCTTTGTTGCTGGCTCAAGGCTCAAGATACTTTTGGCTCAAAACCCTGAGCTGAAGGTTGCTTGATGCCACAGTGCGGCCTCAGGGAGCTAAACCGTTGGTGCATCTTTAATCGGCGTATTGTCACGCAGTCTGTCTTTTGGGGGGGCGATCGCCGCTGTGGCGGTCGGTTGTCATCATTTACCGAATTTTGACCACGAAATACCGAGATTTTGGGGGCAATTTCCCTTGAATCTCTGGTTTGAGGCGGATTTGGTCTGTGCGGAGTTGTAGCCCCTACCTAGTAACTGATGGTTACGACAGGCTGCATCGTTTTCGGCCGCATGGCGCTGCGATTATTGTGAATGCTCCAACGACAAGCTCGGCTGTGGTTGCCTCCGGTAGCCCAATTCTGATTGGCATTGCCGATCGGGAGTTGGCGCAGGCCTTGGCCCAGGTGGTGGCGGAGTTAGGGTGCGAAGCCCATTGCCCCGCGAGTTTGGATGAGTTGATGGCGGCGGCCGCTCGGCTCCAGCCGCTTTTGGTGTTGGTGGGGTCTTGGCCGGAGCTGGCGGCCTTGGAACTGTGCCATCAGTTGCGATCGGCGGCCCCCTACCAAAACACCCCGATCGTACTGGTGGGGGCGGCGGGGCAAATCGATCGGGGCGCGTTGTTTGCGGCGGGGGCGGCGGACTATTTGCTGTTGCCCTTGGAACCGGCGGAGGCTTTGGCACGCATTCGGTTGCATTTGGATCGCAGTCGGCTCGATCGACTCCATGAGCGGGCCCGCAATCTGACGCTGTTTCGGGGGCCGGCCCTGTTGGCCGCCAGTTTGCAAAAGCGTTTGCGACGACAGGCAGAATTATTACAAGAGCAGCTCTTTTTGCTCGATCGGGAAGTGCGGGAGCGGCGGCAAATGGAATCGGCCCTGCGCGATGAGCAAAGCCGCACGCAAAAGTTGCTATTGAATGTGTTGCCCCAAGCCATTGTCGATCGGCTGGCAAGGGAGGATGGGTTGGCGATGGAAAACGAAATCCTCGCCGATCGGTTTGAGGAAGCCACAATTTTATTTGCCGATATTGTGGACTTCACGCCCCTTTCGGTGCAGTTGCCGCCTTTGGAGTTGGTGCAATTGTTGAATCGAATTTTTTCGGCGTTCGATCGATTAGCCGAAGAATTTGGCCTCGAAAAAATTAAGACGATCGGCGATGCCTACATGGTGGCCGGCGGAATTCCTGTGCCGCGCCCTGACCATGCCCTCACGGTGATGGAAATGGCGATCGCCATGCGCCGAGAAATTAATCAACTGCGGCGAGAAACCGGGTTGCCCTTGGCCTTGCGAATTGGCATCAACACGGGGGCCGTGGTGGCCGGCGTGATCGGCATCAAAAAATTTAGCTATGACCTTTGGGGCGACACGGTAAATGTGGCCAGTCGAATGGAGTCCCAGGGGATTCCCGGCAAAATTCAGGTGACCGAGGCAACCTATGCCTACCTGAAGGATCATTACGAGTTTGAGCGTTGGTCTAATCTGCCAGTGAAGGGGCGCGGTCGCATGACGGCCTATCTCTATGTGCGGAGGCGATCGAGTCCCTGGCCCAATCCGGAAGCCAACTCGGCCTCGGAAGAAACACCGGCCCCTGTGCCCCATGGCACTGACTCGGGGCCGTCGGAGTTGCGATCGCGTGAGCCAACTCCTGAAATTGCTCTTTGATGGGGGTTGAGATCGTGGTGATGATCGCGATCGTTCATGAGCGTGATTGTGACTGTGATTGATCGGTTGAGGATCTGGGGATCTTTGGCCAAGCCATTATCCTGGGAATAGCTGAAGCAAGACCGGGGAACAGGCATGGTTTCGGAAGCGGCAAGGAAGGCTTGGTGGCAACGGCTGCAAACTTGGCAAAATCAACCCCGGCCGCAACCGGAAGAGTCGATCGCCCTGCGAATCTTGGTGCAAATTTTGGTGGCGATCGGGATTTTGGCCACCGATGTGGCCGCTGGAACCCAAACCAGTTGGTGGGCCATTCCCCTCAGCTTTGGCGGGGCCTACTGGAGTTGGCGGCAACGGCGGCGGCGCAACTTGGGGGCGCAACTGGCGATCGCGGCGGGAATGCTGGTGGCCTTGGCCGTTTTCTTTCGATCTCTCCTGGGCAATTTGGGAGATACGCGCCTGGTTTTGGCGGAGTTGCTGATCCATTTGCAAGTGCTCCATTGCTTTGACTTGCCCCGGCGCAAGGACTTGGGCTACTCGATGCTGATCGGGCTGATTCTGATGGGGGTGGCCGGAACCCTCAGCCAAACCATGTTGTTTGCGCCCGTGTTGGTAGCCTTTGTGGGGGTGGCGCTGCCAATGTTGGTGTTGGACTATCGATCGCGCCTGGGATTGGAACCGGGCGATCGGGATTGGCGCAACCTCACGGGGCTAATGCGGCCGGGTCAGATGGCGCGGCTATTTGGGGTGGTGGCGGTTTTGGGGCTAGTGGTCTTTGCCCTGCTGCCGCGTTTTCCGGGCTACCAACTGCGCCAGTTTCCGGTGACGGCCCCGCCCAATTTGATGGATCAGATGTTTGATAACCGGGATCAGTCTGCGTCGATTCGCAATCCCGGTTATGGGCAAGATGGCCAAGCCCTCGGGGGAACCAGCGGCGCAGGCCGCGGCCAAACGGACAACACGTTCTATTACGGCTTTAGCAGCACGATCGACCAAACCCTTCAGGGGCAACTGGTTCCCACCTTGGTGATGCGGGTGCGATCGCAGTCGCCGGGCTTTTGGCGGGTGTTGGGGTTCGATCGCTACACCGGTCGCGGGTGGGAAATTTCCCGCAATGACGACACCCAAAGCCTGGTGCGGCCCGATTGGTCCTATCGCTTTGTGATTCCGCCGGAGCCAACCCGCGCCCAAATTGAAGAGGTGGTGCAAAGCTACACGGTGCTTTCGGCCTTGCCCAACCTGATTCCCACCCTGGCCCAACCAACGGAGCTGTTTTTCCCAACCCGAGGAATTGCGATCGACAAGGAAGGCAGCATTCGATCGCCCCGCATTTTGGATGAGGGGTTAACCTACTCGGTCATCTCCCAAGTGGCCTACCGCGATCGCACCCGACTGCGCCAGGCCCGCCGTACCTATCCCCCCTTCATTCGGAACTATTACCTCGATGTGCCCGCGGCCCTGCGGCCCAAGTTGCAAAAACGGACCCAAGAGTTACTCGCGAAGGCTCCCAATGCCCGTAATGATGCGTATGAGCAGGCACTGTTCTTAGCCCAAGCCCTGAAGCAAACCTACACCGTACAACCGGACTTGCCGCCACCGGCTGCGGGCGAAGATTTGGTCGATCGCTTTTTGTTTCAGTATCAAGGGGGCTATCCCGATCATTTCCCCACTACCCTCACTCTCATGTTGCGGAGTTTGGGGATTCCGGCACGGGTGGCGGCCGGGTTTGCGCCGGGTCGGTTCAATCCTTTCACCGGCCTATACGAGGTGTACAACACCGATGCCCATTTGATCACAGAGGTTTATTTTCCCGGGTATGGCTGGTATAGCTTTGACCCGATTCCTGGCCATCCCTTGATTCCACCCTCGATCGAGAAAAATGAAACCTTCAGCACCCTGGAAAAACTCTGGGCTTGGGTGGCTGGTTGGTTGCCCACGCCCCTGCGCAATTGGCTGGATGGGGTGATTTCAGGGGTGTTGGGGGGACTGCTGGCGCTGGTGGGTCGGTTGCTGGGTTTGTTAACGGGGGGCTGGACAGGTATTTTGGCGGCGATCGCCCTGGCCTTGGTGGTGGGCGGGGCCCTGTGGTTGGGTTGGTTGGGCTGGCACACTTGGCAACGGCGGCGGCGTTTGGCTCGGTTAGTCCCGATCGCTGCGTTATATCAGGAGGTGCGCGATTGGTTAGCAGAAGACTGTCCCGCCTATCCTTGGCAAACACCATTGGAATATGTGGCCGCCTATGAACAGTGGCTCGCCCAGCAGGGGGGCGGCCCCGGCGCGGGCGATCGCTTGGCGCTGTTGGCGGCGGTGGCTGGAGCCTACAGTGATTGGCGCTATGGCGATCGCCCGGCGGATGTGGCGGCTTTGCGGGAACAGTGGCAACGGGTGCGACGGCGCGATCGGCCCCGGCTGTTGGGAGCGGCGGCTCGCTAGGGGGCGGCCTGGTCTTTGGTGTTCAACGGTGGGGGACTGGTTTGGCGCTAAACTTTTAAGACGCAATTCCCGTTCCCAGGATTCAGGACTCCAATCCGCACCGAGGATCTTCGAGGTTGGGAATCGGTAAAGGCTCCGTTGGCCGTTGTTTGCCCAATTGCCCATGACCCTCAAAGCAATTCTGCTGGACTTTAACGGCACCATCATTAATGACGAACCGCTGCACGGGCAACTTCTGCAAGAGATGTTGCTGAGTGAGAATTTGCGGCCGGATCCGGAGGAATTCCGCGAGGTCTGTTTGGGCCGGAGCGATCGGGCCTGTTTGCGGGATCTGCTGGCTCGGCGGGGGCGAATGGTGGATGATGACACGCTCGATCGGTTGGTGGCCCGCAAGTCGCAACTGTATCTCGATCGTCTGGCCCACTTGCCCCAACTGCCGATCTATCCAGGCGTGGTGGACTTTTGCAGTCGGGTGCGCACCCTGGGGTTGCCCATGGGAATTGTGACCGGGGCCCTGGCTGCGGAGGTGGAGACGGTTTTGAGTCGGGCGGGACTGCGATCGTTCTTTAGCGTGCTGATTACGGGTGATATGGGCATCGAGAGCAAGCCCGCTCCCGATGGTTATTTGCAAGCGGTGGCCCAGTTGCGATCTCAGCTCGATCGGCTGGATTTACAACCCCAAAATTGCTTGGCGATCGAAGACACCTACCCTGGCATTGCGGCGGCCAAGGCTGCGGGAATGCAGGTGGTGGGCGTGGCCACCAGCCACCCATTCCAAATGGTGCACCGCCGGGCCGATTGGGTGGTGGACTTTTTGAATACGTTGGATCTCGATCGGGTGCAGCGGCTTTTTGCCGGTCGGGAACGGCCTGAACCGCCGATTGGTGCTACCATGTCCGATACGCCAATTGCCTCGGGGAATTAGCTCAGTTGGTAGAGCGCTGCGATCGCACCGCAGAGGCCAGCGGTTCGAGTCCGCTATTCTCCATTTCAACCAGTTCCCATTTCAACCAGTTCCTTAAACTTGGGGCGCGTTGGCCAACACAGCCGTCAGTTTGGCTGCGGCTTCGAGGCTGTCGGCCAGGGAAATCGGCAAGCTTTCAATTAACTCGCGCGTTTCATCACTGGGTTCTCCCAACACCCGCAGTACGATCGCGGGGCCGCGTCCCTGATTCAGGGCCAAATTATTAGCCCAATTATTCACAGCCAAGTCCCCTTCACTGCGGGTGGTGGAGAGGGGTTGCGGTAATTCTTCCATCGGTTGGGTTTCCTGTCGCCACCAACCATGGCGCTTGGCATATTGGTGAATCACTGCCACCACGCCATCCAGGGTGATGGCACTGCCCAACAAATCCAGCAGCACCACCCGCACCGGGTGTGGATGGCTGAGACTGGCTAAGGCCTGTTCGAGCCGCCCTTCTAGGATTTCGGGGCGACCACCGCCCACGGTCCAGCCCACATTGATGAACCCGGCCACGTTGCCCCCAAAGCGGCAAACCAAATCCAAGGCCGCTAAGGTCAGCCCCATGCCATTGCAAACAATCCCGATCGGGGTGCTGGCGTTCTTTTTGCTGCGATCGCCATTGGTGGAATTGCTGTTCTGACCGTTCACGGCCCCCTGAGCACCGTGGGCCGCATTGGCCACCGAAGCGGGCGCGGTTCCGCCCTCAATCCAAACGGGCTTGAGGCTGGGCGGCATCACTACGCCGTTGAGCAGGCATTTCAACTCCGTGTGGCGATCGATCGCACTGTCGTTCACGGTGACTTTGCCGTCCAGGGCCATCAGTTCCCCGGCTCGATCGACCCCTAGGGGATTGATCTCCACCAAATCCAAATCATTTTGGACAAACAGGGCATACATCCGCTCCACAATCTCGCTAACGGAAGGCACTAGCTCGCCCCGCAGACCCATCTTCAGCACCAAACGGCGGGCATAGAAGGGCGAAAATTCCCCATCCACCAACACCTGATGCACCGTACCGGCGGACAGCTTGCCATCCATCCCCCCTTGGGTGGATCCCAGCAGCACCGGCCGCCGGGCGTTGTCATCCAGCGCCACCGCCAGATAAAACTCCTGCTCTACGTTGTATTTGGCCTCCGCCAACAGCAACGCAGGACATTCCCCCCCGATCGGCAAGCTGAAAATGGCTTGGGCGGCGGCCACCGCGTCGATCGTGTTACTGGCGAACCGGATCCCACCAGCACGCCCCCGCCCCCCGGCCCGCACTTGGGATTTCAGGGCGATCGGGTAGGGAATTTTCAATTCCCGCAATTCCTGCAAGCTGGCGATCGGTTGGGAAGGCAGCACCGGAATGCCCATGGCGGCAAACAGGGCTTTTGCCTGATACTCCAGCAAGTCCATCGTTAACCTAGCTAAACGCTGTGGGGAGGGGATGGCCAGCCTTGTGGGATGGCTTTGGCATTATACGATCGCGCTGAAAACGGCGCTGTGTCGCCCAATGCCACGCAAGGCACAAAAGCAATCTATTGGATACCGGGCCCAATCCGGGTCTTGGGCAACGACTGAGACCAACTGGGCCCCAAGGGCGCGAGCGGCGACCCTCACTCAACCCAAAGATCGCCTTCCAGCTCTGGATCGGAGGTGGGCTGAGCATCGCGGGCCGATCGCCCCGGGCCCGGATGGGGTGTTTCGCGGGTCAGATCCGTGGTGGGAGCGGGGGTGTGGTCAACCTGGGGATCGAATCGAGCGGGGGGTTCCGCCTGGGTTGGACAAACCACATAGGGCAAGGTTGCGCCCTTCAAGCCCCGTTGCAACCGTTCGGGCGATCGCTCCGACAGCAAAAACAGCGGATAGATTCGATCGGCCCGATCGCCCACCACATGGCGGTAAGCCAGGGGCATCACCCATTCATAGTCGCGATCGAGCAGCAATTGCGTCTGTCGCCAGCGACTCATCAGCCCATAAAAATCCTCATTGGGCCGATGCACAAACACAAACACCGCCACGCCCGTGGTCACCTGCCACTCGGGATCGCACATCAGGAGGGCAATCTCGCAGGGCAACCGCACCGCCTGCCGCCCCGGCTTGTTGGTCGATCGCTCGGACTCGATCGAGTGGCGACGGCGCGATCGGCTCACATCGGCCACCTCGGCCAGTTGGGTCATTTCCAGCACATCGGGATCGATCCGCGCCAACGGCAACGTAATCACCACGGTGCTGTCCAGGGGCCGCCGCATACTGGGCAACAGTTCCAAGTAGGGCCGATATTCCCGCAGCAGCTCGATCGCCGCCTGCCGCCCACTATAAGTCGCCAGAATTTCCTCATAATCCGCAGACTTGATGGACATAGGCTGCCTCGCTGATGCTACTGCTCACTCGATCGCTGGAAAAGTTTGCCTGAGAAAAATTCGCCCGAGAAAAATTCGCCTGAGAAAAGCTGACCTGAGAAGAATTCGCCCGCGAAAAATTCACCTGAAGTTTTGATGATTGATCGCTTTGCCTTGGAGTTTTGGTGGTTGATATTTGGAGTTTTGATGGTTAATAGCATTGCCTTGCAGCACTACTTAATCGCATCCATCACCGCAAAGATGGGCAAATACATCGCCAACAAAATCGAACCAACCATCCCCCCAATCACCACAATCATCAACGGCTCCAACATACTGGTTAGACCCTTGATTGCTTGCTCCACTTCATCTTCATAGAAGTCCGCCACCTTCATTAGCATTTTGTCGAGTTCCCCGGTTTCCTCACCAATCATCATCATCTGAATGGCCATGGCCGGAAAGACCTTATATCGCTCGATCGCCGCACTGATCGTCCCCCCACCTTGAATTTCGGTAATGGAGGAAGCCACCGCATCCGAAACCACCTGGTTATCGGCGGTATCTTTACAAATTTCGAGGGCTTGAATAATCGGCACACCCGATCGCGTCAACGTCCCAAAGGTACGGCAAAAACTAGCCACCGAGCTTTTCTGAATGATGTCTCCAAAAATCGGCAACTTCAGAAAGACGGCATCCATTTGGCGCTTGCCAGCCGGTGTTTTGTACCACAGGTCATAGACAACCTTGCCGATGACCAAGGCAATTACCAAAAACACCACATAGAAATTCTTGCGCCCCTTGGGATCATCGTCGGGGAAGGTGGGGCCACGCAAAAACTCACTGATATTAATCATGATTTGCGTGAACGCCGGCAATTCAGCCCCCAACTTATCGAAAATTCCCGTAAAGGTTGGTAGCAGAAAAATGGTCATTCCCAAAAAGATAATGACCGCCAAGGATCCCACTGTGGAGGGATAGGACATGGCGGACTTAATTTGGTTTTGTAGCCGGGCGGCATTTTCCAGCAGGGTTGCCAGTCGGGTGAGCACTTCATCGAGCACCCCCCCAATTTCACCTGCTTCCACCATGGCGCAATAGAGCTTACTGAAGATGTCGCCGTGTCGTTTCAGCGAAGAAGACAGGGTTTCCCCTTCTTGCACATCAGCATTGATTTTAAATAGGGCTTTTTTCAGTTTGGGATTTTCACATTGATTGCTCAAAATATCCAAACATTTCACCATGGCAATGCCCGCATTGAACATGGCGGAAAATTGCCGAGAGAACACGGCCAAATCCTTTACGGTTACGCTGGCCGTGAGGCTGGCAAGGTCAATGTCTAGGCCGCTTTTCTGTTCCTTGAGATCGCGAATTTGGGCTTGGCTAAACCCAGCGGCAATCAGTTTATTACGCGCCCCGTTGATGCTTTCTGCTTCAACAACTTCGCGCTTGCCTTTGCCGTCGGGGCCAGCGATGGTGGCGATGAATTTAGCCATAGGGCGCTGCTCAAACTACGTGAGTCCTCAGAATTCTGTCGAGAGTCCGTTGCCAGGGGTGGCGGCGGCACGGGGGGAAAAGGGGCTGTGGGGGTTGGGCTGGGGCCGATCGCCCGAGGGTTTGCCGAGCGATCGACCCCGTCGTTACCTTCTGTTGATCGATCATGCGCCCGATATGCGCTCGATCGGTGATGCCAATCTAGGTGCGCCTCACTGGATCCGCCTGATTAGGGCAGGAATGCCGCGTCCCTAGCGACCAGCACCCACCTTGCCACCCAACAACCGCTGTAGCTCGTCGGGTTTGGAGCTTTTGCCCAGGGCATCTTCGTAGGTGATCTTGTTTTCTTGGTACAGCTTCGCCAGGCAAGATTCCATGGTTTGCATCCCCTGCTTACCACCCATTTGAATCGTGGAATAGATTTGCGAGGTTTTGCCTTCCCGAATCAGGTTCGCCACAGCGGGGGTATTCAGCATAATTTCGTGTGCTGCACAGCGACCGCCCCCAACTTTCTTGACCAAGTTTTGTGAGCAAACCCCCACGAGGGAGTTGGCCATCTGGGCCCGGACTTGGGGCTGTTGGATGGGGGGAAACACGTCCAAAATCCGGTCGATCGTCCCGGCGGCGGAGTTGGTGTGCAGGGTTCCGAAAACCAAGTGACCGGTTTCAGCGGCGGAGATAGCCAAGGAAATGGTTTCCAAGTCCCGCATTTCCCCCACCAGAATGATATCCGGGTCTTCCCGCAACGCTGCCTTCAGGGCGTTGGCAAAACTCTTGGTGTCTTCGCCCTTTTGCCGCTGGTGGAACAGGCTTTTCATGTTCGGGAACACATACTCGATCGGGTCTTCCACGGTCAGAACATGCTCCGCGCGGGTGCGGTTGATGTAGTCCAGACAGGCCGCCAGGGTGGTGGTTTTGCCGGATCCCGTTTGCCCCGTGATCAGCACCATGCCCCGGGGCCGCTCCGCCATCTCCAGCAGCACTTGGGGCAAACCGAGTTTTTCAAAGTTGGGAATTTGGGAAGCCAGGGCCCGCAAACAGGCGGCCCAGCAGCCCCGCTCGCGATAGACATTCACCCGAAACCGCGACAGACCCTTGACCCCATAGGCGCAGTCCAATTCCCAGTTTTGCTCCAGGTCTTTCCGCTGGTTGTTGTTGAGCATACTGAAAATCAGCTTTTGGCAGTCCTGGGAGTCGAGAACTTCACCAAATTGCGGTTGGGGGGTCAGTTTGCCGCTAATCCGAAAATAGATGGGCGCACCGGCTTGGATATGCATGTCGGAGCCGCCTTGTTCGATCAGCGATTCCATCACGTCTTCGATCATGTAATCCAGTGGCATGGTCGCTACTCCTGTCGAGTGAGGTTAGGTCGAATGGGGATCGAATGAGGGGTCGATCGAATGGGGGTCGATCGGGATCAAAACGCTGTCGGGGCCCGCAAAGTTGGCAGGGTTTGAACAACTCGAGCGGGGCCAACCATGGGGAAGCGTCGAAACCGGGGATGAGGTCAGCCGTGAAGTTGGCCGTGAAGTTGGCCTGAGGATGCCCAATTGGGCGGGCGATCGTATCAAGATCGCATTCCCTGCCAACCGGCGAGCCAGTCATGAGCGATCGCCAAAAGCTAGCGACCGGTCACCAACGGCTCTTCAAACCGAGGTGTGAGGCAATAGGGACAGTCCATCCAGTCTGGCTGGAGTTCTGCCGCGCAGGTGCGACAGGTGAGGGCGCTCTTGCGCTTGGCCTTCAGTTCCGCTTCTAGCCCGGTGTCGGTGAAGGTGACCCGCTCCACTTCCTCGAAGGTGGTCAGCCCTTCCCGCACCAGATCCAGGCTGTAGGCCAACAGGGTAACCATCCCTTCTTCAACGGCGGCTTCTTTGATGCGATCGGTTGGGGCCCCTTGGGTAATCAGGTTTTGCAAGGTTTCCGTCACTTGCAACACCTCATAAACCCCGCAACGGCCCTTGTAGCCCACACCGCCACACTTGGGACAAAGTTTGCCCATTTCGCCCAGGGTCTTGCGCTCATCAGGCGACACCACATTGGCCTTGTAGAAGGTCAGGTGGGATTCTTGGTTGGCGCTCATGCCGTAGCGGGCCAACTCTTCGGGGGTGGGGGTGTAGGGCACGCGGCATTCGCTGCAAACACGGCGCATTAGCCGCTGGGCCACCACGCCCAACAGGGCCCCCGCCACCATGAAAGGTTCCACGCCCATTTCATCCAAGCGGGCGATCGCCCCGGATGCGTCGTTGGTGTGCAGGGTGGTTAACACCAAGTGCCCCGTGAGGGCCGCCTCGATCGCCGTTTTGGCCGTTTCCTTGTCCCGCGTCTCACCCACCAGAATCACATCCGGGTCTTGGCGCAGGAATGCCCGCAGAATCCGCGAAAAGTCCAGTCCCTTTTCCCGAATCACCTGCACCTGGGTAATCCCAGGCAAGGCATATTCGATCGGGTCTTCAGCGGTACTGATGTTGATGCCCGGGTCGTTCCGTTCCGCCAAAATGGAATAGAGCGTGGTGGACTTCCCGGAACCCGTCGGCCCCGTCACCAAAATCAAGCCAAAGGGGCGGCTGGCCATCTCCCGCACCAACTGCAACGATTCCGGCCGGCCAATCAGCTTATCCAAACCCAGTTGTGTTGAGGAGTTATCCAAAATCCGCAACACAATCTTCTCGCCGTAGCGACTGGGTAGCACATTGACCCGAAAGTCCACTTTCCGCCCTTCAAAGACCCGGCGAATCCGCCCATCCTGGGTGTCCCGTCGTTCGGCAATGTCCAGGTTGGAAATGATTTTGAACCGGGAGGTCACGGCCGGAACCACCTTTTTCGGGAGTCGGAACACCTCTTGCAGCACCCCATCTTTGCGGAACCGAATCCGCATTTCTTCCTCTTGGGGTTCCACATGAATATCCGAAACGCCGTCTTGCAGGGCCTTAATCAAAACCTTATTCACCAGGTTGACGATCGGCCCTGACTCCGCGTCGTTCATGGAGCTGGCCAGGTCGTCCGTCTCCAATTCGTCGGAAGCCTCTTCCATTTGCATGGCTTCGAGGTTCTGCAAATCCGACTCATCGAAACTGACGGCGACGGAAGTTTGGCGGGAGGCTTGTTGGGACTTGCGGGCCGCTTCGTCTAGGTATTGGCTAATGATGGCCTGGTAATCTTCGGGGGCAATCACCCGCCGAATCAGGGCCAGGTTTTGGGGCCGCAGGATGCGATTCAAATCGTCCAGCGCGTCCAGGTTGTCCGGGTCGGCCATGGCCACCATCATGGCCGGTGCGTCGCCCCGTTGGGCCCGTCCCAGGGGCAGCAACCGATAGCGACGGCAAACATCCACCGGAATCAGGGTTTCAATGCATTGCTCCACCTGGGCCGCGGACACTTCTTCAATTTCCGGGTCGATCGCCTCAACCCCGTGGAGAATTTTGAGTTCAAACAGCAGTTGCTTTTTGTACTGGCGCACCAATTCCGGTGGCACTTCTTTGCCGGCGATCGCTGCCAGCACTTCCATCAGCGGCCGGCCCGACTGGCGGTGTTCAGCCAAAGCGCGGCTCATTTGGTCGGGATCCACATAGCCCGACTGCACAAGTTTGTTACCGAAGGGCGAAAAATTGCTTTGGACAACCAGGGCGCGCCGGTTTATGGAGTTTGTCATAGCAGGTGACACCTAGCGGGATCGAAGGCGCATCGATCGGGCGATCGGGCGCGAGGAGCGAAACGGACGGGCAATCAATTCAGCTACAGGGCCCAACTCAGCTACAGCATGACCCAGGTATACCCCGGTCTCCCTCCCGAAAACAACAGCCCGCAGCCGCGCAGCCCCAAGGATCGAAGCTGGATCCTGAAGCTGGATGCCTAAGAATGGCAGGCATTGACACTGATTGGTTTTTGGGCCATGGTTTTGAGTTTTGGGCCACGGGTTCGAGCCTGTTCTCGGATCGGTTTCAGGGTGGGCTGGCGGGTCATGCAAAGCCAATGGATCAAAACCAAATCAATCCTAAGCTAAAGGTCTCGGGAAAGCTCGCATCTAGAGCTGGCATCTAGAGCTGGCATCTGAGGTAGGGGCCAGGGCGGGAAATGTTCGATTCGGCCGGGTGGCGTTCTAACATAGGTTGAGCCTGTGCGGGTCACTGTCCGGGCAGCCCTGCGGGACAGGTGGGTGATGGGCAATCTGCACTTCAGCGAGTACTGGAGTGGTGAGGGCCACCCACGGGCGAGCGCCCCAATTTGGCCAATTTGCACGGGTCAGGAAATTTGACCGTTGTTGGACTGTTGATGGTCAAAGCTCAACAGGAACTCAACAAAAACTCCATTGTGATCACTGCTAGCGAGGAACCAATGACCTACAGCCCTGAAGAAAACCTGACGGAAGACAATGCCTCGGTGAATGACCCGGCCCCCGAAGCGGTAGTAGAAACCCCAACCGCCGAAGCGCCGACCCCCGAAGCCGCCACCCCCGAAACCAGCGCAACCGAGGAAGCACCGGCCACCCTGGATGATCTGGACTTGTCTGAGTTGGAAGAACCGGCAGCCGAAGGAACCTATGGGCCCAAGGTGGCGGACTTGCTGCGGGAAATTGAGGGCTTGAAGGGGCAACTGGACGATCGCACCGGCCAGCACATGCGCTTAACGGCTGACTTTGAGAATTTCCGCCGCCGCACCGCCAAAGAGCGCGAAGAGTTGGAGTTGCGGATTCGCTGCGATACGATCCGCGAGCTGTTGTCAGTTATTGATAACTTTGAGCGGGCCCGATCGTTTATCAAGCCCCAAACCGATGGCGAATTAAATCTGCACAAGAGCTATCAGGGCATTTATCGCCAGTTGGTGGACAGCCTGAAGCGGTTAGGGGTGGTGAAAATGCGCCCCGAGGGCCAGGAATTTGACCCGAATTTGCATGAGGCGGTGATGCGGGAGCCGTCCAATGAGCACCCGGAAGGCACGGTGCTGGAGCAGTTGCAGGATGGTTATCTGTTGGGCGATCGGGTGTTGCGCCATGCCATGGTGAAAGTTGCCGCTCCCGGTGAGCCTGTGGTAGCGTCTGAGGACAACGACCAGGCCGCCTCTGAGTCCTAAGGGCCGCCGAATGAGCAATGGCGCACCCGTTGGGCCCAGGGTCAATGATGATTCAGCGATGGCCCTGGGGCGATCGCCTCGGTTATCGGTTAGTGATCGGTTAATCGATCGTCCCAGGCTCTGGCCCAACGGCTCCGGGTTATGGTTCCGGGTTCAGTGCTGATGTGGTGGCCTCCTTTTCAGCCCAGTTTCGTCATTGGCTCTACCGGGCAATTCGTTCTAGCGGCTTGTTCTAGAAGTTTGGGTTCTGACCGTTGGGGTTCCAAAAACATTCGAGTGCCGGAACTCTCAGCTCTCGATCTTAAAGTTTTAGAAATTGAGCTTGAAACCATTCATCGCCGGGTTGCGGTGTGTTTGTTCCGAAAACCGGTCAATATGAAGGCCAATGGAAACTGCCTGGGTATTGATGAGGTATCGATCAATCTTGCCGTGATGGGGATGATTGAACCGCTGCTGCCATTGAGTTGAAAACTATGGGAAAAGTTATCGGGATCGATCTTGGCACGACCAATAGCTGCGTCGCCGTTCTGGAAGGCGGCCAAGCGATCGTCATTCCCAACTCGGAGGGGGCCCGCACCACTCCCAGCATTGTCGGGTTTGGCAAGGGGGGCGAACGGCTGGTGGGGGAGTTGGCCAAACGGCAGGCGGTCACCAACGCCGAAAACACGGTCTTCAGCATTAAGCGCTTTATCGGTCGCCGTTGGACGGAAACGGAGTCCGAGCGGCGTGTCATGCCCTACACCTGCGTGGCCGGGCGCGATGAGACTGTGGATGTGAAAATTCGCGACCAGTCCTACACGCCCCAGCAGATTTCTGCCATGGTGCTGAACAAGCTGAAGCAGGACGCGGAGGCTTACCTGGGGGAGGCGGTCACCCAAGCGGTGATTACGGTTCCTGCCTATTTCACCGATGCCCAACGCCAGGCCACGAAAGACGCGGGCCAGATTGCGGGTCTGGAAGTGCTGCGGATCGTGAATGAACCGACGGCGGCGGCCTTGGCCTACGGTGTTGACAAGCAGGATGTCGATCGGGCGGTGCTGGTGTTTGACCTGGGCGGCGGCACGTTTGATGTGTCGGTGCTGCAACTGGGGGATGGGGTTTTTGAAGTGAAGGCCACGGCCGGGAATAACCACCTGGGGGGCGATGACTTTGATAACTGCATCATTAGCTGGGCGATCGAAGAGTTCAAGGCGATCGAGGGCATTGACCTGCTCGAAGACAAGATGGCCCTCCAGCGCCTGCGGGAAGCGGCAGAGCGGGCCAAAATTGAACTGTCCGGTTCCCCCACCACCTCCCTGAACCTGCCGTTCATCACCGCCGACGAAACAGGGCCCAAGAATTTGGAAATGGAGCTGACCCGCACCAAGTTTGAAGAACTGGTGGCACACTTGGTGCAGGCCACGCTCGACCCGGTGGATCAAGCCATTCGGGATTCGGGCCTTGCGCCCGATCAGATCGATCGAATCATTTTGGTGGGGGGTTCCACTCGCATTCCCGCCGTCCAACAGGCCGTCAGCGCCAGGTTTGCGGGTCGTCAGCCCGATCGCTCCGTGAATCCTGATGAGGCCGTGGCCCTGGGGGCTGCCATCCAAGCGGGAGTCTTGGGCGGCGAAGTGCAAAACCTGCTGTTGTTGGACGTGACTCCCCTGTCCTTGGGGTTGGAAACCCTGGGGGGCATGTTTACGCGGATTGTCGATCGCAACACCCCGATTCCCACCTGCCGATCGCAAGTCTTCTCCACCGCGATCGACGGTCAGACCTCCGTGGAAATCCATGTGGCCCAAGGGGAGCGGGCCATGGTTGCCGACAACAAGAGCCTTGGCCGGTTCCTGCTGACCGGCATTCCCCCCGCTCCCCGCGGCCTGCCGCAAATCGAAGTCTCCTTTGAAATTGACGCTGACGGGATCCTCAAGGTCTCGGCCGTGGACAAAGGCACGGGCCAAAAACAAAGTATCCGGATCACCAATACCGGTGGCCTGTCCACGGAAGAAGTGGAGCGGATGCGGCAGGATGCGGAAAAGTTTGCAGATCTCGATCGCAACCGACGGCAGCGCGTGGATCTGAAAAACCAGATTGATAGCCTGATGTATAGCTATGAATCGGCACTCCAAAGCAATGCCGATCTGATCGATGATTCGTTGCGCCAAGTGCTGAAAACCCAGGCCGACACCCTTGGGCGACTGGATAGCGATCCGGAAGCACGCTTTGAGGATTTGCAATCGGCGTTCAATGCGCTTCAGGAATCCCTACTGTCGGTGGGTAAACGAGCTTATCAGAATTCGGAAGCTGCCAACAAGCCCTCATCTTCCCCGCAATTCCCATCCCCCGCTCCCGCTCCTTCCGTGACGGGGCCAACCAGTTCAGCATTCAGCTCCCCCCCGATCGCCTCCCCCCCGGTCACGCCGCCGCCCGTGGCTCCCGTGGCCACCAGTCCCGCGCCTGTCAGCGTTCCCAGCCCCAGCCCGGTTCCGGCGGTCACCCCTGCCGTGCCTGCGGTGAACCTGTTGGCCAACGGGGATGGGAATAGCTTTTCGATGCCGGAATTGAGTGTGGATCCGCCGTCCCCGATCGCCTCGATCGCCCTCACAGATTTGGGCATTGAGTTACCGGACGATGACGATTCAGAATACGATGACTCCACGATCGCGGCCGACTACGAGGCGATCGAGGACTAAACGCCTGATCGCTCCAGTTCCGAGCAATTCCCCATCCAGTTTCGACCCATTCCAACAGTCGCCAGCCCAGGCCAACTCTCCCAAGATTGGCCTGGGTAACCCCCCTCATCCATAGACGGCAATTACGCCCCCTCGCCAGTTGCAGCGTCACACCCCCTTTTGTTAAGTTTCGTCTGTTGGAGTTGCCCCTAACCACCCACACACCGATTGAAATCGCGCTATGGCTGATTACTACGAGACTCTCGGCGTATCTCGCGACGCAGATAAGGACGAAATTAAGCGAGCCTACCGTCGGTTAGCTCGGAAGTATCACCCCGACGTGAACAAAGAGGCGGGGGCAGAAGAGCGGTTCAAGGAAATTAACCGAGCCTACGAAGTGCTCTCGGAGCCAGAAATGCGGGCCCGGTACGATCGCTTTGGCGAAGCCGGTGTGTCGGGAGCCGCCGGGGGGCCAGGCTTCAGCGATTTTGGTGTGGGCGATATGGGGGGCTTCGCCGACATTTTTGAAACCTTTTTTGGCGGGTTTGCCGGAGCTGGCGGGGTTGGGGGGCCCGGTGGTGGCCGACGACGCAGCGGGCCGGTGCGTGGGGATGACCTCCGCCTCGATTTGCGCCTTGACTTCAAGGAAGCCATCTTCGGTGGCGAAAAGGAAATCCGGATTAGCCATCTGGAAACCTGCAACACCTGCAACGGTTCCGGAGCCAAGCCGGGAACCAGCCCCAAAACCTGTGGCACCTGTGGCGGCTCAGGCCAAGTGCGCCGAGCCACCCGCACGCCCTTTGGCAGTTTTGCGCAAGTGTCCGTTTGCCCGACCTGTAACGGTACGGGTCAAGTGATTGAGGACAAATGCACCGACTGCGGCGGCCGCGGCACCAAACAGGTCACCAAAAAGCTCAAAATCTCCATCCCAGCCGGGGTAGACAACGGCACGCGACTGCGGGTTTCCAACGAAGGCGACGCGGGCAAGGCCGGCGGCCCGCCTGGGGATCTTTACGTTTACCTGTTTGTGAATGAGGAGGAACAGTTCCAACGGGATGGCATCAATATTCTGTCGGAACTGTCCGTGAGCTATTTACAGGCAATTTTGGGGGCCACGATCGAGGTGGAAACGATCGATGGCACGGAGGCGCTGGAAATCCCGGCCGGAACCCAACCCAGCACGGTGTTAACCCTGGAGGGCAAGGGCGTGCCTCGCTTGGGGAACCCCAGCCAGCGCGGCGATCACCTGATTACGGTGCAGATTGAGATTCCCACGCGGATCAGCAATGAGGAGCGGGAAATTCTCGAGAAATTGGCGGCCCTGCGTGGCGACTCGACCCATAAGGGGGGCCGCGGTTTTTTAGGTAATTTGTTTCATTAGGGGACTGGAAAGGAGTTGGCAGGATGGCGGCGATCGCCCTGGAACCGGATGAACAGCTTGATCTGCGGGGAACGCCCTGCCCCATCAACTTTGTGCGCACCAAGTTGAAACTGCAACAGATGGCAGCCGGGGCGCTGCTGGAAGTGTGGCTGGATGCGGGGGAGCCGATCGAGCAAGTGCCCGATAGTTTAACCATGGCGGGCTATGCGATCGAGTTTTTGGGCCCTCACCCCGAGGCGGCAGATGGTCACTTTGTGCTGCAAGTGCGCAAGCCGGCCGCTGCTGCTGCGGAGTCATGACCGGGCAAGCAACGACTCTCCCCGCTGAACCGATCGCGATCGAACGGTTAATGGGCACGGTTTTGGCCGTGCAAGCCAACTATTACTGGGTGCAGCTTGACCCTGGTGCTCCCATTCCCGCCACCTGCACCACTCAACGGTTGCTGTGTTTGCGGCGGGCCCGCCTGAAAAAGGTGGGTCAACAAGTGGCCGTGGGCGATCGGGTGGTGGTGGTGGAACCGGACTGGCAAGGCCAACGGGGGGCGATCGAAGAAGTCCTGCCCCGCCGCAGTTGGCTCGATCGGCCGCCCGTGGCCAATGTGGATCGGGTGTTGTTGGTCTTTGCCCTGGCGGAACCCGCCTTGGATCCCCATCAACTGAGTCGATTCTTGGTGAAAGCGGAGTCTACGGGGCTGGCGGTCACCCTTTGTCTGAACAAACGGGATTTGCTGTCGGTGGCGGACTGCCAGCAATGGCGCGATCGGCTGCGAAATTGGGGCTATGACCCATTACTGATTAGTGTTTATCAACAACAGGGACTCCAAACCCTGCATGAGGCCCTTTCGGGGCAAACAACCGTTGTGGCGGGCCCGTCCGGTGTTGGCAAGTCCAGCACGATCGGGGCCTTAATTGGCACGGATCTGCGAACGGCCGCCGTTTCCGGCAAATTGGCTCGCGGCCGCCACACCACCCGCCACGTGGAGCTATTTGAGCTGCCGGGTGGTGGTCTGCTGGCGGATACGCCGGGATTCAATCAGCCTCAACTGACCTGTGGCCCCGCTGCCATTCCGGCCCTGTTTCCCGAAATTCAGCAACGGCTAGCGATCGCTCCCTGTCGCTATGGGGATTGTCGCCACCGCAATGAGCCAGACTGCGCCGTTCGCGGCGACTGGGAACGATATCCTTTCTATCTGGAGTTGCTTGAGGAGGCGATCGACTACGAAGCCGCCCAAGAGCGCCAACGCCAAACCGAAAGCTCCTTCAAGCGCAAAATCCAGCGAGACGGGCGCGAAGTCCTGGAACCCCGGTTGAATAGCAAACGATTTCGCCGCACTTCCCGCCGATTGCAGCACCAGGCGATCGAGGAAACGGATGATCTTTAATAGACCTCTTGCGCGAATCAGTTAACAGCCCTCATCCCCCAACCCCTTCTCCCAAGGAGGGCGAAGGGGAGCCAGAAATCGGGAATAACGGCGATTTCGTTGTTGGTTGCCAAGTCCCTCTCCCGACTTGGGAGAGGGATTTAGGGTGAGGGTTTTGATTGATGCAAGAGGTCTAATATTCCAAACCTGTCCCGAACCTGTCCCGGAGCAATGGCCGGAAGATAGCCGAAAGATAAGCGCTGGCAGCGGGTGGTAATCTTGAGCCGCTTCAACAGCCAGAATGATCGCCTGAACGATATGGAGCCGATCGAGCCATCGACCCGATCAGGCAATCACCCCTAGGACACTTGCAACGCAAACCCATCTGGCAGGGCGGCCCCCTGCAAATCCGCTTGCCCCAGCAGCGTTCCGGTCAGATCCGCCCCGCGCAAGTCTGCATCCCGCAAAATCGCCCCCGTCAGATCCGCATAGCTGAGGTCAGCACGCTTCAGATTGGCTCCCGTCAGATCCGTAATCAGAGGCGTTGCGCCGGAAATGCGGCGTAAATTGGCGCGGCAGAGCTTGGCTCCCTCCAACGATGCATGGCGCAAAATTGCCCCATTCAGTTGGCCATAGCTCAAATCTGCCTCCGCAAAGTGGGCGTGCTGCAAATTCGTGTGGTGATTAGGGGTCGATCGAAAATCCACCTCATACAAAACGGCCCCTTGCAAATCTGCCCGCGCCAAATCCGCACCGCTCAAAATTGCCTTGCAAAAGTTGGCAAACTTCAAACAAGTTTGCGTCAAAATTGCCCCCGTTAAATCTGCCTCTCGCAGCGTTGCCTCGCTCAAATCTGCTCCATGCAAATTCGTTCCCCAAAGCAGCGATTCACTCAGATCCGCCTGTTGCAGATTGCAATGGCTGAGGTTGCTTTTACCTAATCTTGCTTGCCGAAAATCCGCTTGCTTAAAGTCAAACCCCTGGAAATTCATGGCGGTTAATTCCACATCCCGCATTTGGATGAGATGGAATTTTTGTTCACCCGCTGCACCGCGCTGAATCAGTTCTTGCACGTCCATAAAGTCCGTGATTTCCTATCGATGAATTCGGTTAACAGCCTGTTGAATCGCTAATCATGGCCGCTTGAATGGTTGTTCTGGCACGATTGCCGCGATCATCCGGGGTGGCTTTGGGCGGCCGATCGCCCTGCTCGATCGCCCATTCCCGTCGGGCCCAATTGGAACTGTTGAGCCTGTTGCCGCAGTCGATCGCCAATGCCATCGCAAACACTCTGACAAAGCACAAACACCTTGGGATCCGCCACTTCGTAATAGGCGCTAACGCCCTTGGGCTGCCGGGACAAGATGCCCGCCTGGGTCATAATCTTCAGGTGTTTGGACAAGTTGGCTTGACTGAAACCCGTCGCTTCCGTCAGTTCCATCACGTTCATGGGCCCCGATCGCAAACAACACAAAATTTGCAAGCGGCTCACTTCCGAAAGCACCTTGAAATAGTCAGCGATCGAGGTCAAAACTTCAGGGGTCAGCGGGTTGCAATCTTGATCAGTCATGCCAGAAGGGGGCCAAGCAATGGCGTTGGAGAATATGCAAGCGTTTGGGAGCAAACAGGCTGCTGGTGAGGGCAATTCAGCATGGGAGCACAGGAGCAAGATGACCCAATGCGCGATGACCCAATGAGATGACCCAATAAGTATAACTGGATAGCCATAAAGAGTTTAATAGAGATTGCCCGATCGCCCAAGGGACATCCCACAACCCTTTCAGCCAAGCTGATGCGCATGGAATGCCTTGCGATATCCTATGGGGGAAGCTTGGACTCTAGCAACGCGAGATCGTAGCCGAATGGACTCTAAATACCGAAGAATTCTACTGAAGCTCAGCGGCGAAGCGCTGATGGGTGACTTGTCCTATGGCATCGATCCCGAAATTGTCCACGGCATTGCCCGCGAAGTGGCGGAGGTGATGGCCACGGGGGTGCAACTGGCGATCGTGGTGGGCGGTGGCAATATTTTCCGAGGAGTCAAGGCGGCGGCCGGCGGCATGGATCGGGCCACGGGTGACTACATCGGCATGATCGCCACGGTGATGAACGCCATGACCCTGCAAGATGCCCTAGAGCGCCAAGGGGTACCCACCCGAGTGCAAACCGCGATCGCCATGCAAGAAGTGGCTGAACCCTACATTCGACGACGTGCCATTCGTCATCTGGAAAAGGGGCGAGTGGTGATCTTTGGGGCTGGCTCCGGCAACCCGTTTTTTACCACTGACACAACGGCAGCGCTGCGAGCGGCGGAAATTGATGCGGATGTGATCTTTAAAGCCACGAAGGTGGATGGGATCTACGACGCGGATCCAAAGACCAATCCTGAGGCAAAACGCTACACCAGCCTCAACTACAATCATGTTTTGACGCAGGATCTGCGCGTGATGGATGGTACCGCGATCGCCCTGTGCAAGGAAAACAACATCCCGATCGTGGTGTTTGACTTGACCGTTAGCGGCAATATTCAGCGCGCGGTCATGGGAGAATCAGTCGGCACGATTGTAGGAGGACGCTGTGAAGTTAGCTGACGTTGAAAGCAACATGCAAAAGAGTGTGGAAGCCACCCTGCGCTCTTTTAATACGCTTCGAACGGGGCGGGCGAACACCTCCCTGCTCGATCGAATTGTGGTGGAATATTACGGCACTCCTACGCCTTTGAAGTCTTTGGCCGGCATCAGCACCCCCGATGCCAGCACCATTGCGATTCAGCCCTACGATAAAACCACCCTGTCGTTGATCGAAAAAGCGATCTCGATGGATGAAGATATTGGTCTCACGCCCAATAACGATGGTTCGGTGATTCGCCTGAATATTCCGCCGCTCACCTCAGAGCGCCGCAAGGAGCTGGTGAAGGTGGCCTCGAAGTATGCCGAAGAGGGCAAGGTCGCCATTCGCAACGTGCGGCGAGAGGCGATCGATCAAATTCGTAAGCAAGAAAAGAGCGCCGAGTTGTCGGAAGATGAAGCCCGTGATTTGCAAGATCAGGTGCAAAAAACCACGGACAAATTCATCTCCAAAATTGACAGCTTGCTAGCGGAAAAAGAAAAGGACATCATGACCGTTTAACAGGTTTGGTGAACGAATTGGCAACCCGATCTCGTTCAGGTGCTGCCCTGCTGTGGGATTGGCCTGACTCGATCGGGTTTTGCTGTTTTTCGATGGAGTTGGCTATCTGAATTTCGGTTGAATTTCGGTTGAATTCAGCTCCGTTGCTTCCAGATCCCTCTTGCAGTGAATTTTTTGGCCTATGACCCTTTCAGTTGGCGACCTCGCCCCCGATTTCACCTTGCCCGATGGCGAAGGCAACTTGGTGCAACTGTCGGCGCTGCGGGGCCAGCGGGTGGTGCTCTATTTCTATCCTCGGGACAACACGCCCGGTTGCACCAAAGAGGCCTGCGGTTTCCGCGACCACCACGCCGAATTCCAAGCAGCAAACACCGTGATCTTGGGTGTCAGTGCAGACGACGCAAAAGCTCACCAGAAATTCACCCAGAAGTTTTCACTTCCTTTCCCGTTACTCTGTGATCTCGACGGTTCCGTCGCCACCGCCTATGAGAGCTATGGCCCTAAAAAATTCATGGGCAAAGAATATATCGGAGTTTTCCGACAGACTTTCGTTATTGGGGTAGATGGTAGGATTGAGCAAATCTATCGGAAAGTGAAGCCTGAAATTCATCCAACTCAGGTTCTTGCTGACCTTTCAACCCCGTTGGCATCCCCTGAATGAACTGGGAAATTTGGCCGTGACCGGTTTTCGTCCTTTGGCCCAAGTTTGGCGCTATGTCAAAACAGTTTTGGGTGTGGTGTTTCGCCATCCCCTGGTGGGTGTGACGATGATTCCGGTGATGCCGGATGGCCGGTTCGTGCTGGTGAAGCGGCGGGATAACGGCCTGTGGTCGTTACCCGGTGGGTTGGTGGATTGGGGCGACACGATCGCTTCGACCATTCACCGTGAGCTGGCGGAGGAAACGGGTCTCACCGTTGTGGCGGTGGGGCGGTTAGTGGGGGTTTATTCGGCCTTTGACCGCGACCCTCGAATCCATGCCGTGAACATTTCTGTGGAAGTGCAGGTGACTGGAGCGATCGCCCCGGTGGATCAACTGGAAATTGCAGAAGTGGGCTTGTTTGCGCCAAGTTCGATCGGGGGGATGTTGTTGGCGCATGATCATGCGAGACAAGTCCAGGATTATTTCAGAGGCCAAGCCGTTGTGGATTAAACCCCAGGCAGCGGCCCAACTGGTGCGTAATGCCCGAATGCGGTTGCCGCGAGGGGATTGGTTTTGGCGAGAGGCGGGAAAGCCGGACTCGCTGGCGGTGGTTTGTTTGCATGGGGCGGCCCATGACGGCGGCCAGTGGCAGGGGCTTTTGGAAGCGTTGGGGCGATCGACCCATTGCCTTGCGCCGGACTTGCCCGGGGTGGGAGAGTCGGGGCGGCCGCGCTGGGAGTCGTTGCCGGGGTTGCTGGCGGCGATCGATGAGTGGTTGGACGCGCTGCGGGTCGATCGGCTGTGGCTGTTGGGAGCCGACTTGGGCGCTTGGATCGCCATCAGCTATGCCCTGTATCGTCCCCATCGTGTGCTGGGGGTGTTGCTGGTGGATCCGGAGCAAACCTTGAAAGGTGCTCAATTACGATTCCGGTGGCCACAGTTGGGTTCTCCCCGTCGCAGGCGGCAACCGGCGGCCCCATCCTTGCTGAAGCGGGCGGTTCGATCGCCTGCATCACCGATCAATTTGGAGTGGGGCACGGTTCGGGCCGAAATTTTGGAAACGAAGAATTGGGATAGTCTGGTTTGTCCGGTTTGGACGCTGCGGGCTGTGCGCGAAACCGGGCGCGATCGGGGGCGTTCAGCCAAGGGGCCCCATGCGGCTTGGTTAGCCCAGACTCGACAGGCGTTTTTGCCTCTGGAAGGGGGGCAGCAAATTCAAGAAGCGCCGGAACTGGTGGCGGAGATCATTGCCAGAACCATGGCAAACCCCCGATCGCCCATTTTGCAACTGGATCTCTAGGAGCCAGGATGGGCGCGGAACCTGGGCAATTTTGGGAAAGTGAAGGCAAGGATGGAGCAGGGCGCACTGATGGAGGATCTAAAACGGTTGCTGGAGGCGGTCGCGGCGGGGCGGGTGGCCCCTGAACAGGCCATGGCCAGCCTGCAAGATCAGGGTTTTTTTGCGGTGGAAGGGTTTGCCAAGGTGGATTGGCAACGGGAACGGCGCACGGGGTTTCCGGAGGCGATTTGGGGCCAAAACAAAACCCCGGAACAGATCGCGGCGATTATGTTGGCGATGCGCGATCGGGGCGCGCCCGTGATTTTGGCAACGCGGGTCGATCGCGCGGCCTATGACCAAATTGCTGCGATCGTGCCGGATTTGTACTACCACGCCTTGGCGCGGATTTGCGCTTGGCAGTCGCCGGCCGCCCTGCGTCGCCAGCTTCGGCCCGGCACGATCGCCCTGGTGTCGGCGGGAACGGCTGATTTACCCGTGGCGGAGGAGGCGGCGGTGACCGCTGAGTTAATGGGATTTCGGGTCGATCGGCTCTGGGATGTGGGAATTGCGGGCATTCATCGGCTGTTTGCCCACCGCGATCGCCTGGCCCAGGCTGACGTGTTGATTGTGGTAGCGGGAATGGAAGGGGCCCTGCCCAGCGTGGTGGCGGGGTTGGTGGATGTGCCGGTGGTGGCCGTGCCCACCAGCGTGGGCTATGGGGCCAACTTCAACGGATTGGCCCCGCTGCTGACCATGCTCAACTCCTGCGCGGCGGGCGTGGGGGTGGTGAACATTGACAACGGCTTCGGGGCGGCGATCCTGGCGGGCCAAATCCTGCGCACGGCGGCTCGCATTCCCATTCCCGATCGCGCCTCTGAAGGTCAGAAATGAGCAGATCAGAATTGAGCGCTAATAAGCGCTGATTTGGCTCCTTTGCAGTGCTTTTGCAGATTTATCGGAGAATTTACTGAGAAATCTGCTGACGAAACTGTTCAGCCTTGGCCGCTAAGTCCACTTGAGCGATCGCCTCTTGATGCCCAGAAGCCAGCCATTTGAGCTGCACCGTGCCGTTTTCGGCCTCCGCATCACCCAAAATGACGCAAGCGGCAGCTCCGGCGCGATCGGCCCGTTTGAATTGCTTACCAAAGGCACTGGCGCTTAAGTCCATTTCCACCGCAAAGCCCCCCTGCCGCAGAACTTGGGCCACTTTCAAGGCCTGTTGTTCGGCCTGTTCGCCCCGGGAAACCACGTAAAAATCCACCCGATCGCCCGTCAAGGGTTGCAACTGCTGCAACAACAAAATCAACCGCTCCATCCCGATCGCCCAGCCCACGGCCGGCGTTTCCGGGCCGCCCAGCTCGCTCACCAAGCCATCGTAGCGACCACCACCGCAAACGGTGGCCTGTGCGCCCAAGTCATCGGACTGGATTTCAAAGGCCGTGTGGCTGTAGTAGTCCAACCCTCGCACCAGTCGTGAATCCACTTGGTAAGCAATGCCCAAATCCGTCAGGGCCTGTTGCACCTTGGCAAACCGCGCGGCCGACTCGGGCGAGAGGGCATCTAAAATGCTGGGGGCTTCCTGGCAAATTTCCTGGGTTTTGGCCACTTTGCTATCCAAAATCCGCAGGGGATTGCGGCTGAGGCGATCTTGGGAATCCGGATCCAAATCTGCAAAGTAGGGCGTGAGGTAGTCCACCAGTTGGGCCCGATAGGTGGCGCGATCAACCCGATCGCCCACGGAATTCAGCAACATCCGCAACGATTTCAACCCCAAGTGATTCAGCAGTTCCACGGCCACCGCGATCGCTTCCACATCCGCCCGCGCATCCCCACTACCCAACAGCTCTGCGCCAATTTGGTGAAACTGCCGTTGCCGGCCCGCCTGGGGTCGCTCGTACCGGAACATGGGGCCGCAATACCACAACCGTTGGGGGCCGCCAGCCGCAAAGAGCTTGTGCTCCACAAAGGCCCGCACTGCGCCCGCCGTGCCTTCCGGCCGCAGGGTCAAGGAGCGATCACCCCGATCGGTGAAGGTATACATTTCCTTGCCCACCACATCCGTTGCTTCGCCAATGCCCCGGGCAAACAGCTCCGTTTGCTCAAAGATGGGGGTACGAATTTCCCGAAATGCGGCGCGGCCCAGCACTTGGCGGGCGGTGGCTTCCACGTGCTGCCAATAGCCGATTTCGGTCGGCAAAATATCTTTGGTTCCGCGTAGGGCTTGAATGGCAGTCATGGCAGGCGATCGAGTCGAGGTAAAAGAATCGAATTGAAATGGTGGTGAAGCGTTCAATATCCTAGAGCGGTTGGGGCCCCGAGATCCTGCAAATTCTGTTGATTAGTCCCCGCAACTGCTTAGGTCGTGGGGAGCGATCGCCAGGGGCCAAACCGATCGGCATAGTGATCCAAAATCGCTTCCACCTGTTGCCGGGCCCGATCGCCCAGCACCGGATCCAGTTCGATCGCCACGCCTCCCACCTGACTTTGCAAATAATCAAACTCCTGGGAGGTTTGGGGCAACAAGACCGCCTGCACCCCAGCGACCAAGTTCAGGTGGGCCGCCAGTTCACGGTAAACCGCCAGAGGCAGGCGATCGCAGGTTAACGCTTGCCGCATGGAATCAGAATTTAACAGCGCCATAATCGCTACGGTCGGTGATAACGAGGGTCGAAATAATGTCGAAATAAAAAGGGTCGATCGGCTGTGACGAATCGCCGCGATCACTTGCGGTCAATGCCAATATGGATCCAATCGGTATCGATATGAATGCGATCAGTATCGATATGGAATGGGTCAATATCGATATGGAATGAGTCAGTGCAGATCGGTGCAGATCAACACAGAATCAATCGCAATAGATCAAATGTCCTAGGCTTCCGGGGTTGGCTCTGTTTCCCCATTGGGCACGGGGCGATCGCGCCGCTGGGCCCACAATTGTCGATAGAGCAACTCCAAATCGTTGCCCGCCCGCCGAAACAGCTTGGCTTGGGTAAACACTAGCCCTTGAAAGAGGCGATAAAACGCCAACGACCCGATCGCCACCACCAGCCCCGTCGCCGTGCTGATCAGCGCTTCCCCAATGCCCAGAGTGACCCCCGCCGTGGCATCGGTTCCCAACTGCCCGATTCGGATTGATCCCAAGGAGCCAATCAGCCCCAACACCGTGCCCAACAGACCCAACAGGGGCGAGAGGGCAATCACCGCCTCTAGCAGCTTGTCGCCCTTGCGCATGGCGCTGAGTTCTTCTTCGGCGGCCGACTCCAGGGCCAGGCGAAAGAGTTCCGGGTCTGGGTCTTCTAGCTTTAGGGGAGCCGCCAAAAACCGCCCGATCGGTTGGTCGCGGGCCTTGCTGGCGATCGGGCCGGCGCTGCTCCAGTCATTGCGGGCCGACTCCAAGATTCGATCGGCCACCTCCCGTTCTCGCAGCAAAATGCGCCCCCAAAACCAACAGCGCTCAAAGACCGTCCCCACTGACAGCACCGACAGTGTTAACAACGGCCACATGGCCGGGCCGCCCTTGGTAAACAGATCACTTACACTCACGGTTTCGTCCTTGCTCGTTGCGCGATCGCTCGTTCCCTGGCCAGAGCGCAGGAGAGCCAAAGCATCGGTCAGCCCCGCGCTAAGGGCATAGCATTGCGCTCGGCTTTACACTTAACTTCGCAAATTTAGCAAATTTAACGGATCCATACCTAACGCCCCAGAGCGGCCACCCCGCCCCTCGATCGGGATTCAACGTAAAATCACCGGGCAAACTGCAACCAAATTTGCACCATCTCAACGGAGGATTGGGTTAATCTAAAGACATGCGACTCTGAGCGATCCCTCAACAGTCGATCGAACCGCCGTCAAGGAGCCTTCGATTAATGGACTATATCGAACAGGTGATAGAAAAGCTGAAACAGTGGGCACAGAAGGTGATCGAAGCGCTGCTTGGCCCACAGGCCCAGCCGGAGGCGGAACCGATTCCCGTGCCTGTGGATGATCGCGCCTATCGCCGCCGCTAATTGGATATTTGTCCTGGGAAGTTAGCGTCAAGCGTTCGTATCTTTCAACAACCGATTTAAACCGACGATTCGCCAAGCAAGGGGACTATCCTCTTGCTTGTGCTTTAGAAAGGGGTTTTGAGAAATGGGGTTAGCTCTGAGGTTGGCGCGACCCTCAGAAAAGCCTCAGAAAAACTGGGGCTGGAATTTTGCGAGAATGGGCCACTCAGTCCATTGAATTTAGACCGCGAAAGAGCGCCGAAATCCGCGTGAAAATCTTGATTTTGCATGGCCCCAATCTGAATTTGCTGGGGCAACGGGAACCGGGTGTCTATGGAACCCTGACCCTGGCGGCCATTAATGAACGTTTGGAACAGGATGCGGCGGAGCTGCAAGTGGCAATCGATTGTCGCCAGTCGAATCACGAGGGAACGTTAATTGACTGGATCCATGAGGCTCTGGGGCAATTTGACGGTTTGGTGATTAATCCCGGTGGCTACACCCACACCAGCGTGGCCATCCGCGACGCGATCGCCGGGGTGGCCATTCCCACCGTGGAAGTACATCTCAGCAATATCCACAAACGGGAAAGCTTCCGCCACCATTCCTACATTGCTCCCGTGGCGATCGGGCAAATTTCCGGCTTCGGCCCCGAAAGCTACCGGTTGGGGCTACGGGCGTTGGTCACCCAGTTGCGATCAAGCAAGTGATCCGGCTAATTTCTGCCGGACTTTTTGCCAGGTGTTATGGATAATTTCGCTGAACCTGAATGGACGTAACTGGACTCGAACCAGTGACCCCCACGATGTCAACGTGGTGCTCTAACCAACTGAGCTATACGTCCGCAACGGGTTATCACCATACCATGATCTCTTGAAAAAACGCAAAGCTTTGACCAAGGTTTTTCAAGGTTTTTTCGCGGGCGGTGCGTTGGGGGGGCGATCGAGCGGCCTTCAGCGGCTGTCAGTCGCCCCCGAGCCTGGTTAGGATAGAGGCGCTTTCCCAACCGTTGCTGCCGGACATTGCACCCCCAGCCTGTCATGGTTGGCAATTTCCCCTGAGGATTCGGATTCGTGGCCAAAATTACCGCTCACCAGTCTTTGCGCAACCCCGATCGACTGGCCCGTTTAGGGGCGATCGGGGGCATGGCTTTGGGGATTGGCCTGGCGATCGGGTTGCCGTTGGCCCCTGGGGCCCAGGTTTCTGCCGCCCGCCCCAACTTGGATCCACTGGCGCAACTGCGGGCTTTCAACCATTGCCGAGGCTGCGATTTGCGCTATCGAGACCTCACCAGTTTGAACCTGCAAGATGCGGATCTGCGATCGGCCAACCTCTACGGAGCCAACCTGCGAAACGTCAATCTCCAGCGGGCAAACTTGGCAGAGGCCAACTTAGGCGCAGCCGACTGTACCAGGGCAGATTTTCGAGGGGCCAATTTAGAACGGGCCAATTTACGGGCCACCAATTTCAGTGCAGCTCAGCTCGATCGAGTGAACTTTGCTCGCTCCAATTTGATGTTCGCGGACTTGCGAGGAGCCAGCTTGGCCAATGCCAACCTCAGGGATGCTCACCTGGTGAATATTCGGAGCGACGGAGCCGAGTTATGTGGCGCAACCCTGCCCAATGGCACGTTGGTGCGGCAACCCTGCGAAGCCCCCAAGCCCGAACCCAATAAGTTTTAGAAGACCATGGGGCGATCGGTTGGTTCGCGCTGATTCGCAAGTCCCACGCAAAGCTCACGCAAAATCCACAAAACAGCCCTCAAAGCCGTTTATCAATCATGTCTGCCAGCAAGGCCAAAATGGCCGTTTGGGTGGCAGCCAACAGCAAAATTAGGGTGGCTTCCGTCAAGTCATTGCGCACAAAAATATCTTGCGCCAACGAAACGCAAAACCCGATCGCAAAGGCCGCTGAAACGGGCATCAAAATTCGCATCGGCGCAAAATATAGCCCCGTGCGCAGAATAATTTGCACAAATCGCAAAGTGTCCCGAATCGGTTTAATTTTGCTGCGGCCTTGGCGCGGGTGATAGTCGATCGGCTCGTAATGCACCGTATAGCCATTGGTGAGCATGGCCACCGTAATGGTGGTGGTGAAGCTAAAGGTATTGGGCAAAATATTCAAAAACCGATTGGCAATTTCCTTCCGAAAAATCCGCAAACCACTGTTCAAGTCAGGAATCTTGGTTTTGGTAATCCACTCCGCAAAGCGAACGAGAAACCACTTAGGAATTTTCCGCAAATTGGAATATTGCACATTCTCCCCAGTCCGCGACCCCACAACCATGTCCGCTTCCGCCAGTTGAATTAAATTCACCAAGGCCGGAATCTGTTCGTTGGGATAGGTTCCATCCGCATCAGTAATTACAATCAAAGAATACTTGGCGTGACGAATTCCGGTTTTTAAGGCCGCACCATAACCCCGATTAATGTTGTGATCAATGACCCGAATACCGGGTAGTTGATGCAAAATTTCACCGGTTCGATCGCTGGAACCATCATTCACAGCAATGATTTCATAGACACCCGGATAAGCACTGAGGGTGGCTTGCAGATGTTCGATGGTGGGAGCAACGCCCAATTCTTCATTAAAAATCGGCAACACCAAAGAAAAAGCAGGATAGGCTATTTCCCCAGAGCGATCGCCTGGCTCATTTTGATCCACCAGAGCGGGATGGTTAGCGATGCTTGGGGGATTGCTACTCATGCGAAATAATCGCCTCAAAAAACAGGAAAGTGACGGGAAATTAAGGGAGCGGGAATGCAGTTAGCACCCGCACACCAAACGCCGTCTACTTTACCATTGGCCTGATCTACCCCAGGGAATTCTAAATGGGGTGGTCATTATCGCCGCAGAGGATCGATCGCCTCATGCTGTTTGGAGCGGTGATGAGGGGGTGATGGGGCGGTGATTTGATCGCGAAACTTCGAGAAAACTCGACCATCGAGCCTTCGTCAAGCCTCCGTAGAACCTTGGTTGCAGAAATTCAGAGATTGAGAGGTTGATCAATAATGCGTAATTTGGCGGCGCGATCGCCCCGTTGGCGACCCTACTGGCCCCCCTTGGGCCATCTGAAATGGGGATTCTTGGCCGCGTTGGTCATTGGCCTGGCCGCGATCGGGGGCATCGTTAGTTGGGGAGCCACCCAGCCCAGCCAGGCCGCAACCCCCGGCGGCACGGAACTGGTTTGGTATGGCCAATCGGCCTTCAAGCTCACCACCCCTTCGGGCAAAGTGCTGTGGCTCGATCCCTGGTTGCAAAATCCGGCCAACCCCGAAGGAAAAGCCATCCTGAACCAGCTCGATCGGGCTGATTTGGTGCTTGTCACCCACGGCCACAACGATCACGTGGGAGATGCAGTGGCGATCGGCCAAAAAACCGGGGCCCAATTGGTGGCCACCTTTGACTTGGCCAATGCTCTGGTTTCCCTGTTGGGCTACCCCAAAGAGCAATTGCAATTTCCGGCCCTGGGCAACTTCGGCGGTCAAATTTCCTTGCTGGATGGGGAAGTGGAAGTGGCATTCGTGCCAGCGGTTCATAGTTCCACCGTTAGCACAGATGGCAGCCCCCAACCCTTTTATGCAGGTAACCCGGGCGGCTTTTGGATCAAGGTGAAAAACGGCCCCACCCTCTACCACACGGGCGATACAGACCTGTTTGGCGACATGGCCCTCATTCCAAAATTTGGACCCGTGGATTTGATGTTGACCTGCATTGGTGGCAAATTCACCATGGGCCCCGATCGCGCCGCTGAAGCGGTGGAATTGGTGCGCCCCAAATTGGTGATACCCATGCATTACGGCTTATTTTCGTTGCCGGGCACACCGGAACAGTTCGCCGCAGCCCTGAAAGCCAGACGCATCACCACGCCCATGAAGGTGATGAAAATTGGGGTTCCCGAACAAATTTAGGAACCGCATTTTTGCAGCCCAAAAATCAACAACCCAACAATCAACGTTGATGGGCTTTTTGGGCAATTCATGAACAACCAGTCCACCAAAAACACTGGCAAGCTGATCAAAAAATGATCGATCGCCCTGCCAGTGTTTTTCATGATTCACCGTCAACATTGCAATGCCCCGATCGAGTTGAAAGCTCAAAATCATGGGACATTTCAACTCAGCAAATTAATTCGGAACTATGCGGGTTCCCCTTCGGAAGAATCAGGGGCGATCGCGGCAAACTTGGCAAACACTTCCGCCTCCGTCAGGTTCACCGTTTGGTTCGCAAAGTCATAGTAACGGGGCTTGCGATCGACAAAAATTTGCTCCGTGAATTCAAAAGGCTGGTCATCGGCAAATAATCCCGCTGGCACAAAATAGTCCTGAGTCGGAACCAGCCGATAAAACAAATGCGTGCCGCATTCACCGCAAAAGGCTCGCTCAGCCCAGTCGGATGATCGGTAAACCTTCAGTTTCTCGCTTCCTTCGATTTGCACATCGGAACCGCAAGCAATTCCCAGCGCTGGGCCACCACTCCATCGACGACACATCCCACAATGACAAGCATCCACGGTAGTTTTGTCGGGAACTTCAATGGCGATCGCCCCACATAGACAGTGACCTTTCATCGATCGCGCCTCCTCCATCAGAGACTATTTGAACGGCCGCAACAATGGTTACAACAAGGACTGCAACAACAGCAGTTACGGCAACCATTATTTGATTTTAGTACGATAATCCTCAATGGTCACTGCCAAAATGTCGCAACGGCAATCAATCGGGAGATCGCTTGCCTCGTCCCCTAGCACCAGTCTTGCAATAATCTAGGCTGAAGGTGCTGCCCGATCGCGCCCAAGAACTCTATCGATCGTTCAATGCCCCACTCCAGATTGAGCGTACCAACAAAGCCTTCTATCAACCCTAGCGAGCTAACAAATGATGACTGCCAAAGAGCGACTCCTCCTAGCGATCGACCAAGCACCCGAAACCGTCATAGAGATTGTTTTGACGTTGCTGATGTTTGTTCAGCAACAACTTCAGTCATCGCTACAACCCCAAGCAGAGACACCGGAATCTGCTACGGATGAAGCCGCACCATTACCCAGCTTTTTTGCGACTGCCCAGCGCCTAAGTGCAGAACTCCCCGAGGAAGCCTGGAAAGATTGGCCGGCTGATTTTTCAATCAACCTTGACCACTACCTCTACAGCACTCCCTCAAGTTAAAGTGTAATTCTGCCCTGAATAAAGAGGATTAGGGAAGATGACCAGCGCAGCTTTAGAAAACCTAGCCAGACAAATTCTGAATTTATCATGGGGTGATCGAATCCGCCTTCTTTGGCAAATTCTGCAACAGCTTTGGCAAAAACCAACAGTTCTTGAGTCTCATAGGTTGAGTACTGCGGAACCTAGTCCTTTTGAGCAGCAATTCGGAACATTAACACTCGATGAGCCTTGTGATTTCGACAATGAAAGTATCGATGCTGACTTGGCACGTGCTTACGCTAGTGACCTGGAATCTTGATGATACTTCTCGATACCTCCGGGCTACTTTGCCTGCAATACGAGCAAGAGTCGCGCCATCAGCAGGCCGTCGCTGCCTATCGAATGGCAACGGCTTGGATTACTCACAGCTTCATTATTGATGAATATATGTCGCTAGCAACGGCACGGCGCTATTCGCGAACCAAGGCTATCAACTTTATCAACTCATTGTTGAATACACCAAAGATTGAAATAGTTTGGGTTGATGAATTTCTGGTTAGAGCTGCCGTCACACTCTTGCAGAATCGCCCTGATAAGACTTACTCTCTCTGCGATACTGTCAGCTTTGTTTTGATGCAGCAGCGGGGTATTCGTGAAGCATTGACGACTGATAAACACTTCACCCAAGAAGGATTTACAGCAATTTTGCGGCAAACAAATTGAGGGCGCAGGGTTGCTAGTCCCCACGCCCTCGATCGAACCTACTTCTTGTCACGCAACCGCTTCAAGCCAGGAAACACCAACCAGGCGATCGCCGCCGAACCAGCCAACATCGCCGCCACCGGAAAAGTCTGCGACAAAGCCGCCAACGCCGCCGTCACTTCCAACAACAACTTGATGTCTTCGAGGGTTTCCATTGGCTGCACTCCGAACTTATTTGATATCTCTATCAAAGCGGGTGCTTGCTGGTCTTGCTGCCGCTGCTTTGTTGGACTTGAGTTGATGTTTTGTTGGATTTTTCAATCGGTTTTGGGAACAAACTTTATGTCTGCCCCCATTCGTGCTCACACTTAATTTGCCCTGAGTTCAGGAAACAGAACTCAGGGCTACAACAGTAGTGATTACAGGCTCGACAGCACCTCGCGGGCGGCGGCCAAGGTGGCTTCGATGTCCTCGTCCGTGTGGGCCAACGACGTGAAGCCCGCCTCAAACTGCGAGGGAGCCAAGTACACGCCCCGCTCCAACATGCCCCGGTGGAAACGGCTGAACTTGGTCAGGTCAGCGGCCTTCGCTTCTTCGTAGTTGCGCACGGGGCCCGCCGTGAAGAACATGCCGAACATGCCGCTGATGTGGCCGCCGCAGACTTCGTGACCGGCTTCCCGGGCGATCGCCAGCAGGCCGGTGATCAGCTTGCCGGTGATTTGGTCGAGATATTCGTAGCTGCCGGGACGACGCAGCAGTTCCAGAGTTTTGATGCCAGCGGTCATGGCCAAGGGGTTGCCCGACAGGGTTCCCGCTTGGTACATGGGGCCCGCAGGAGCGACCATTTGCATGATTTCGCGACGGCCGCCGTAAGCGCCCACGGGCAGCCCACCGCCGATCACCTTACCGAGGGTGGTCAGGTCGGGGGTGATGCCGAATTTTTCTTGCACGCCACCGTAGGCGATTCGGAAGCCGGTCATCACTTCGTCGAACACCAGCAGCGCGCCGTTTTCCTTGGTGATTTCGCGCAGGCCGGCCAGGAAGCCGGGTTCGGGGACGATGAAGCCCGCGTTACCCACGATCGGCTCCAGGATTACGCCCGCGATTTCGCCGGGATATTCCGCGAACAGGGCCTTGACGGCTTCCAGGTCGTTATAGGGGGCGGTCAGGGTGTCGGCGGTGACGTTTTTCGGCACGCCAGGGGAGTCGGGCAAACCGAGGGTAGCCACGCCGGAGCCGGCCTTGACCAAGAACATGTCGCCGTGGCCGTGGTAGCAGCCTTCAAACTTCAGCAGTTTGGTGCGGCCGGTGTAGGCACGCATCAGGCGCTGGACGGCGATACAGGCTTCGGTGCCGGAGTTGACGAAGCGCACCATTTCAATGCTGGGGACGGCATCAATCACCATCTGGGCCAGCACGTTTTCTAGGTAGCAGGGCGCACCAAAGCTGGTTCCTTTGTCGATCGCGGCTTTCAGGGCTTCCAACACTTCGGGATGGGCATGGCCGCAGATGGCGGGGCCCCAAGTGCCCACGTAGTCGATGTAGCGATTGTTGTCCACATCCCAGGCATAGGCTCCCTGGACGCGATCGAACACGATCGGCTGACCACCCACGGACTTAAACGCGCGCACGGGCGAGTTCACGCCGCCGGGCATCAGCGTTTGGGCAGCGGCAAAAATTTCTTCTGAACGGGTGGTGTTAAGGGCAGTGGCAACCACAGCGAGCTTCTCCTTAGTTGGGTGTAATGGTTGGTTGTGATGGGGTTGGCGAATATCAAACCATTTTTACAACCCTAAAATTTTAAAATGAGAGGGGCGATCGCTGTCAGAAGTGGTAATATAGCCAAGCGATGTTGAGTGGCGCTTGCGCGGCCGCTTGCATAGCCGACCCTGGATGCGTAGCTCAGTTGGATAGAGCATCAGATTCCGGTTCTGAGGGTCGGGGGTTCGAGTCCCTCCGCATCCGTTCCCATCAAATGACGATCGCATAAAATGGCGATCGCGGGCTGGTTTTGGTGTTGTTCAACCAGCCCTAAGGTTTATTGTGACCACTGACGCATCGCCTTCTCATTCGCCTCATCTATCTTCCCAGTCGTCCGAATCGCGGGCTGGGGCTAATGTTGGTCTCGGGTCTGAGTCTTCACCCCCTGCGGAATCTGCGACCGCCAAGCCAGCCCCGGCCAATGCGGTGGTTACTCGCGACATGACGATCGATGACCTCGCTCCGGTCTTTCACCTGGGCGAACAGCTTTTTCAAAATGAGTTGTATCCCACGCTTTACCGCACTTGGGATGAGTGGGAGGTCACGGGCCTCTACAACACGGATCCGGAATATTGCCTGATTGCGGAAGTGGAAGGCGAGTTTGCGGGATTTGTGTTGGGTACGGTGATTGAAAAACAGGTGACCTACGGCTACATCAATTGGCTCGGGGTTGATCACCGATTCCAGCGCCGGGGCGTGGCCGACTCCTTGGTCGATCGATTCGTGGAGCGCACGATCCACCAAGGGGCCCGCAGCCTATTTATTGATACGGATCCCGCCAATGAACCGGCAGTGAAGTTCTTTACCCGCAAGGGCTTTGACAATGTGCGCCGCCACGTTTACATGTCGCTCGATTTGGGACAACATCCCTACTTTGGCCGACTGATTGACTACGAGCAAGATCAGGTGGAACGGGCTGCTCGCAAGCACCGTCGCCGGGCCAAGGGATAAGCTGTGCAGTTGATCCCCTGATCCCCAAGCCTGCCCTCTGGCGATCGTGGGGTGCGATCGTGGACTTTGATCGCAGACTGAAATGGTGAGAAGCAAGGGCCGTCAGCCCCTAATTTGCCCATGAAATTTTTGCCCCTGCGCACCAAAATCGTCCTTGCTGTGGTGGCTAGTGGCTGGCTGGGGGCGGCGGTGGTCGGTCACTTGACCCTGGAGATGATGCGGGCTTCTTTTTCGCCGGCCACCGTGCAGGGCCACCAGGAAAAGTATCGATCGCACGTATTGGCCTATTACCAATCGGCTGGATCTTGGGACGCAGCCAAACAGCGGGAAGACCTAGGCCACTTCATCCAGCGCCGTCGGGCAGCACTGGCCCACAATCGCGCTGCTGACCTGCCTAAGGATCCCCGCCCGATCGATTGTCCTGTGGAAAGCTGGCTTCAGCGGCTCAAGGCTTGGCTAGGCCCTTTGGTGATGTTTGGGCGACCCTCTCCGCCTCCCGTGACCCATGGGGGATTCGGGGCATCATCGTGCAATTCGGAAGCCGCTTTGCCACCGGATTTCCCGGAGTTGCCAGAAGATCCAGCAACGATGCCTGGCCTGTTCCCACCTCCCAAGCCAGGACAAACCAGAACCGACCAGCGAGCCTGGCCCCCCAGCCGCCCGCTGTTTTCCGTGGTGGACTCAGCAGGCAACTATATCCTGCCGCCTGAGCGGGCCGCGCGGGGCGATCGCGTCCCATTTTTCGACTTGCAACGTTGGTGGTCTCAAGTATGGTCACAGCGCATTTCTGAGCTGCAATTAGATGAGCAAATTATTGGCTTCATTGTATTTGAAAATGATTCGGAAGTAGATGACAGCTTCCTAGCCTATGAACAAAGTGTGCGGGTTAGTTTTTTGTTGGCTTTTTTGGTCACAGCACTTCCCATTGGGATGATGGGTTATTTTTGGGGAAATACGATCGCGCAGCCTTTGGAGCAATTAACAGAAGCCGTTCGTTTGATGAAGCAAGGTAATTTAGACCGCGCGATCGAGGTTAAGGCGAATGGTGAAATTGGCCAACTGGCGACTGAGTTTGTGGCCATGCGACACCAACGCCAACTGGCAGAACAAAAATTAGCCCGCCAAAAGCAACAGGCCGAAGCAGCCAAGCACCAAGCGGAACTAGCCAATCAGGCTAAGAGTGAGTTCCTGTCGAATATGAGCCATGAGTTGCGAACGCCGCTGAATGCTGTCATTGGATTTTCGCAACTGATGAAGCGCGATATTGGCTTAACTGAGGAGCAAAAAACTAACCTGGCCGTGATTCAGATGAGCGGCGAGCATTTATTGAGACTCATTGATAACTTCCTATCAATGGCCAAGATTGAAGCGGGCAAGGCGGAACTCGTTACACAGTCGATCGAGGTGCGATCGCTCTTTAAAGAAGTCATGGCCATGTTCGAATTAGCCGCCCATCAAAAGGGATTACGCCTCGATTTTGAACTGGATTCCGCCTTGCCTACCTATGTGGTGATGGATGATGGAAAATTGCGCCAAGTGTTGGTCAATCTCTTAGGCAATGCTATTAAATTCACGCCGGAAGGGGGCATTTCTGTGCAAGTGCGATATGCACCGCCCGATCGCCTGATGGTGGAAGTGATTGATTCCGGGGTGGGCATTGAACTGGCTGAGTTGCCCAAGTTATTCCAGTCTTTTGAGCAAACCGCATCGGGGCGATCGAGCCGCGCAGGAACCGGATTGGGATTAGCCCTCAGTCGCTCTTTTATACAACTCATGGGGGGTGAAATTACGGTTAAAAGCCAGCCCAATCAGGGCACTGCTTTTCATTTTTCGATCAGTGCGCCCATTGGAGAACCAAACAGCGCCAATCCCGATCCCAGACAAATTATTGGGTTAGCGCCCGATTCCCCAATTCCTCGAATTTTGATTGCTGACGATCGCCCGGAAAATTGCACCCTTTTGAGTCAATTGCTCAAGCGTGTGGGGTTTGCTGTTCGGGAAGTTCATGACGGCTATCAGGCGATTGAGGAGTGGTCTAAATGGCAGCCCCACCTAATTTGGATGGATTTACGAATGCCGCAACTTGATGGCATTTCGGCCATGAGACAAATTAAGAAACTAGCCCGCTCAAAACAGCAGTTTGTGGCTATTCTGGCCCTGACGGCCAGTGCTTTTCAGGAAGATGAACAACAGATTTTAGCAACCGGTTTTGATGGATTTGTGCGCAAACCCTTCCGAGAGCAAACGATTTTGGATGCGATCGCCCATCATCTCCAGGTTCGCTATCTGTATGCCAACTTATCCACCGGTTTGGAAAGCGAGATCAGCAGCAGCTTCAGCGGGCGATCGCCCGTGGCCAGCCCTGAACTCACCGATCGCGTGAGTCAAAAACTACGGAATTTGCCAGAATCTTGGCGCAAGCAAATGCTGAAAGCCGCCCAAGAAGCGGACTTTTTTGAACTGGAATATTTAATTCATAAGTTGCCCCCGGAAGAGGCGTTAATCATTGCTCAACTGAATCGTATTTTGCATGATTATGACTATGATCAATTACAGTCATTGTTGAGTATCAATCTGTCATGAAACCGTTACAAAATTGCCATGAGACTGTCACGAAATTTGATTGATATCTGATTGATATTTGATTGATATTTTTAATTGGTGCTTAGTGAATTTTTTTAAGTATTGTGCTTGTATTTTGCTCCTTCGCTTCATTGGCAATTAGGATAAATTCACGAATTTCATGATTCGAGTTTCACAATTCGTGAATTAAATTTGCAAATTTTCAGAAACTCGAAACCACAATCTTCAGGATGCAGAGCCGATGAACTATTCAATGATCGATCGTGTCCCCCCAGCAGACGGCCAGCACGAAGCCATCCATGAACTGGAGCACCCGCCCTGCACAATCCCGACAGTGCAAGGCAACATCCTATTGGTGGATGATAATTTGGTGAACCTGCGAGTCTTGAGCCAGTTGCTGGTGCGGGAGGGTCACAAGGTGCGGCCGGTCAACAGCGGAGAACAGGCGCTGAAGGCGATCGCGGCCCATCGCCCAGACCTGATCTTGTTAGATATTCGGATGCCAAACCTAGATGGTTATGAAGTTTGTCAACGCTTGAAGGCTGATCGTCGATCGCAGTCTATCCCGATCATTTTTATCAGCGCGGCCAACGCTGTTCACGACAAGGTTAAGGGGTTTGAGGTGGGCGGTGTGGACTATATCGCCAAGCCCTTTCAAGAGTTGGAAGTGTTGGCAAGGGTCAACACCCATTTACAGATTTATCGACTGCAACAGGCCCTAAGTCAAAAGATTTTGGATTTGGAAAAGGCGAACGCCAAAATCACGGAATTGAGCATTCGAGATGAGCTGACAGGACTGTTTAATCGCCGTCACTTTAATGGGCAAATGAGCCAATTATTTGAGCAAGCTCAGCGCTATCGTTCTCCCTTGAGTGTTGCGATCGGGGATGTGGATTTCTTTAAGCGAATCAACGATCGGTTTTCGCACGCGGTGGGCGATCGGGTCTTGAAAGGGGTGGCGCAAATTCTGCAAAAAAATCTGCGATCGAGCGATCTTTGTGCTCGCTATGGGGGCGAAGAATTTGTGATTGCACTGCCGGGCATCGGCTCAGCGGATGCGGTGGCGGCTTGCAACAAAGTTCGCCAGGCGATCGAACAAGCGCCTTGGCCCAAAATTCACCCAGAACTCAGCGTCACCCTCAGCATTGGTGTTTCTGACCATTTAGCCCTGGGAGATTATGAGGCAATGATTGCAGAGGCCGATCGCTATCTCTATGCCGCCAAACATGGGGGACGGAATCGAGTTTGCGCCGCTTCTTAATGTTTCGTTGAGGCCAAGGCGGTAGGATGATCGTTTTGGATTGCAGCCCCGTTTTTTCGATCGCGCGCGATCGCCCCCTGGGCTGAAGGATGCTGGGCTTGAATCATCCTCGGTCAACGCTGGGGCAGCGCGATCGACCCTTGGACGCAAATTCCGGGGCTGCTGGTTGTGTCGCACTCTTTTGTTGAAAGGCAAGTAACCTATGGGCCCCGTCAGTCAGTTCATCAAACACCACTACCGCCACTTCAACGCAGCGGCCTTGGTGGATGCCGCTGAAGCATTTAAGGTGCATGTGGAAGCTGGAAATCCGATGTTGCTGGCCATGGCCGGAGCCATGAGCACGGCAGAATTGGGCCTGTCGCTGGCGGAAATGATTCGCCAAGGCAAAATCAACGCGATTTCTTGCACGGGGGCCAACCTGGAAGAAGACATCTTTAACCTGGTGGCCCACGATTACTATGTGCGGATTCCGAACTATCGGGACTTGACCCCAGAAGATGAACAAAAACTGCTGGACAAGCATCTGAACCGGGTCACCGATACTTGCATTCCGGAAGAAGAAGCCATTCGCCGTATGGAAAAGGCCGTGCTGGATGTGTGGAAGGCGGCCGATGCGACTGGGCAACGGAAGTTCCCCCACGAATTCTTCTACGAAGTGCTGCTGAATGGCTCCTTGAAGGAGTATTACCAAATCGATCCCAAGAATTCCTGGATGTTGGCGGCGGCTGAACGGAATTTGCCGATCTTTGTGCCCGGCTGGGAAGATTCGACCCTGGGGAACATTTTTGCGGCTCGCTGCATTGAGGGCGACATCAAAAATGTCCACACGGTGCGCACGGGCATTGAATACATGATGGCCCTGGCGGACTACTACACGAAGGTTTCGATCGAGAGCGGCCAGTCGATCGGGTTCTTCCAAATTGCGGGCGGCATTGCGGGCGACTTCCCCATTTGCGTTGTGCCCATGTTGCAGCAAGACCTGCTGCGCGAAACGCCGCTGTGGGGCTATTTCTGCCAAATCAGCGATTCCACCACCAGCTATGGTTCCTATTCGGGAGCCGTGCCCAACGAGAAAATCACCTGGGGCAAGCTGTCGATCGACACGCCCCGGTTTGTGATTGAAAGTGACGCAACGATCGTGGCTCCGTTGGTGTTTGCCTACGTGTTGGGCTGGTAACGAAGCGGCGATCGGTTACCCAATCGATCGCTCAGGTCACTTTCAGATTAATCTCCGGCCAGTCTCAGATTGCTGATTGCTGATTGCTAAATGTCAATTGCTGATTGCCAATTGCTTGTCAATCGATGTAGCTCATTCGATGTAGCTCATCGTTGCTAGGTCTAGCCCTGCTCTGCTGTCTGGGGATGGTTGCCATTTCCCAAGGACAGCGGGGCGGGCCAACCATGCCCAATCGGAGGTATTAAAACTCCAAAATTGCCCACCGCCAATCGATCGGGCGATCGACGGTAGGATGATTGGGATTTAGCGGCAACCTTGGGCCCCAGCGGCTCTGCATTGCCCTGTACCTGGACTTCACCCCCATCCTTGACCATGCCCGACATTGTTGACATTGCCATTAATGCCGGTTCCTTTGAAACCCTCGTAACCGCCGTCAAGGTGGCTGGATTGGTCGAAGCCCTGAAAAGTCCAGGCCCCTTCACCGTGTTTGCGCCCAACGACCAGGCCTTTGCTCAGCTACCACCCGGCACGGTGCAAACCCTGGTGCAAAACCCCCCACAACTGGCTCGCATCCTGAAATATCACGTGGTGGCTGGTAAATACACCCAAGCGGATTTGGCCCAGATAACCCAACTGGAATCGCTCGAAGGTGCTCCAATTCCGGTGCGGGTTGGCAAAAACTTCGAGGTGAAAAATGCCACGGTGGTGGCGGCCGACATCGAAGCGGCCAATGGCGTGATCCATGTGCTCGATCGGGTGATTTTGATGGGTTAACGGGTTAGGGGGCCAGTGGGTTAATCAATGGCAAAAACAATGGCAAAAACGCGGTTTTCCGATTTCAGAACCGGCCGGAAAGGGGCTGCCCCGCTCCCCAAAATTCAGTTGAGTCTGCCAAGCTGAATCCATCAAGTTGAGTCAAATTCGATCCAACTTTTCGATCCCGCTTGAGGCAGTCCAACTCAAGCTTGCGATTGTTTGCGACTCTTTACATTTCTTCAAAATTCCCAATAGGGGACTGCTTTCGCCAAGCTTCCCCCAAACTTGCTTTGTGAATTGTGCTCCGCAAGGGGCGTTCCGCGCTCAGCGTAGGATTTAGCGCGATCGCTCCGGTTCCTGTTTCGCGCCCGCCCGCCGGTAAGATCAGTCAGCTCACCGTGAACTGAGTGTTGATCGGTACATAGCTGGTTTGGGGGAATGCCATACACTGAGAGACAGTTTGTTAACTGTCTAGACGGACTCGGCTTCCAGGGGCATCTATTGACTGAACGGGAATTCGCTTCCGTCCTCGCCTGGTGTTGAGTTTGCGGTTCGCAGGGCACAGCTATGGTCATAATCAATCCAGACCATGGCCCAACCGAAGCCGCGATCGGAACATGGTTCACTACTTTTTCCCGAGTATCGTTTTCAATAGAGTCTCAGGGGTAGGGAACAGCAGCCGCGAGGACAGATAACATCCAGCCCTTGTAGGTCGCTACTGCTTTTGCTTGTATCAGTCTCATAAGGGGTAGTTCTTATGGTGCCCAATCGCATGCTCTCCCGATTCTTTGTTTCCTCGGTTTTGACGGCCGGGGCGATCGCCCTTTCAAGTTTCACCGCTTCGGCAGGAATGCCTTTGGTTAACGGTCAAGCTGGCTCAGAAGGGCCCGCCGTTAGCTTTAATTCGCTCCCGAGCCAAGAAGCTGGGTTCGCTCCCCGGGGTAACCGCACCCTTCGCCACACGGTCAGTGGAGGCCGGCGCGGTGCTTGTGGTTCCTCGGCCTTGGCCCTCATGCCCTTAGTTCCAGGCCAACAGGGTGCGCTGACGGCCAGTGCTCATCCTTCGCTGTGGGTCTATGTGCCCGCTGGGATGGGCAGCACGGCTCGTTTCCGGTTGACGGACGCAACGGAAGCCGACTTGGACGAGCAAACCATCGCTCTTCCCCAGGAAGGCGGCTTGGTGCAGGTGAAGCTGCGGGATAAGGGCCAAGGCCTGACCGCTGGCAAGGCCTATCAATGGTACGTTTCGGTCACTTGCGAAACGGCCAACGGCGAAGAACCGCGCAACACCTTCGCTAGCGGCTGGATTCAACGGGTGGAAGCCAGCTCTGCAGTGGCGGAAGCAACGGCAGCTCCCGATCGGCTGACGGCGGCGGCGGCCTATGCTCGTGCGGGCATTTGGTACGACGCGGTGAGCAGCGTGATTGAAGCCGATCGCTCGGGCGATCGAGCAGCCGCTTGGCAAGCGCTGGCCACTTCGGCGGGTTTGGATCGATCGCTGATGGCCATTAACCTGCCCAGCAACTAGACCAGCAACCGGCCCCGCAACTCGTCAGATTGCCGGGTGGCAATCCTCAAGACAGTGCGTAGGCTATGATGCCTGTCGAGTCAGAATCAGGATGGAGTGTAAGCTCAATCCTGATTTTGGTTTTTAGGGCTTGTTTCTTGGAGTTGGTTGATGAACTACCTAATTGCTGTCTTTGCCGATCGCATGGGCGTGGAAGCGGCTTACACGGCCCTGGAAGCGGCAGGCTTTGACCTCAAGCAAATGGCCATTTTGGGCAAGGGCTACAAAACCGCCGATGAATTTGGATTCATTGACCCCAGCCAGCAGGCTCGTCGCCAAATTAAGATGATGGCTTTTTGGACGATTCCCTTTGGCTTTTTGGCCGGCGTGGGATTCAGCTTGGCGACGGGGTTGCAAACCTTCACGGAATGGGCTGGCCCGGTGGGCAACCATTTGGTAGGTGGTCTGTTGGGGGCGATCGGGGGAGCCATGGGCAGCGTGACCGTTGGGGGCGGCCTGGGCCTGACGGGAGGTAACGGTGATGTGCTGGCCTATCGCAATCGACTTGATCAAGATCAATACCTGTTGGTGATCAAAAATCTTGATCCGATGCAAACCCGCCAAGCAAATGATTTAATTCGGCTGCAAAACCCGGAAACCGTACAGGGCTATACCGATTCTGGGGCCGTTTAAACGCACAATCCATCCGGGATTTCATGCACCATGTTGGCTCCTTGGGGGGAAACTGCCCACCCCCAGACCCAAACAGGATTCAGGTTTCCCGTCCCTCATCAAGAACCCACCCGCTGGCGAGCTGGCGGGATGAGGATGGGTTTCTAAAGCCCCGCCTTCCTATAATCTAGGGAGCATGACCAACCTTACCGAGCCAGCCGATCGCTCTATGAGTTCGACCATCCATTCGCTCGATCGAGAAGTTGCCGCAGCCTCGGCATCAGACTTGTTTTTGCGGCATCGTCTCAAGGTGATGGAAGACCTGTGGCGGCAGGTGTTGCAACAGGAGTGCGGTCAGGAATTGGTATCCCTGCTAGATCGACTGTTGGATCTCTGCGCGCCGGACGGCCAAGCCGCTGATTTTTGCGAAGCTGATGTTTTGAAGCTGGTTGAAAACCTAGACCTTAATTCGGCAATTCGGGCTGCGCGTGCCTTTGCCCTTTATTTTCAACTGATTAATATCGTTGAGCAACATTACGAACAACGCGATCAACAACGGCAATACGAAACTGCCAGCAGTCAGCCCATTTTGACGAAGCTTTTTAGCAACCATAGCCCCTTTGACAATCCTGAATCGAAGGGTGGAATTGAAGCAAAGGTGCTGGAGCGGAGCATTCCCAAACCGGATCAGATTCCGGATAATTGCGGTACGTTCTATTGGCTATTTCCCTATTTGCAACAACTGAATGTGCCGCCTCGGCAAATTCAAAAGTTGATTGATCAATTGGATATTCAGTTGGTCTTTACGGCTCACCCAACGGAAATTGTGCGCCACACGATTCGCGATAAACAGCGGCGGTTGGTGAAGATTTTGCGGGAGCTGGATTTGGTGGAGGAAGATTTGCGCGATCGGGGACTGAGCACCTCGATCGAGGCCCAAACCCTGCGCCAAAAACTCACGGAAGAAATTCGCCTTTGGTGGCGCACCGATGAGTTGCACCAATTCAAACCAACGGTGCTGGATGAGGTGGACTATGCCTTGCACTATTTTGAAGAAGTGCTGTTTGAGGTGATTCCCCAGCTCTATCACCGGTTCGATCGGGCGTTGAAATCGTCATTTCCGGGCCTGACTCCGCCCCGTTTCGATTTTTGTCGGTTTGGATCTTGGGTAGGTTCCGATCGCGATGGCAACCCTTCCGTCACGCCAGAAGTGACCTGGAAAACCGCCTGCTATCAGCGCAACTTGGTGCTGAAAAAATATCTGCAATCGGTGAAAAGTCTCAGCAGTTTGTTGAGCCTTTCTTTGCACTGGAGCGACGTGCTGCCGGAGCTGCTGGAATCTTTGGAGCAGGAGCAGGCCCGACTGCCAGATATTTACGAAAAATATGCGGTGCGTTTCCGCCAAGAACCCTATCGCCTGAAGCTGGCTTACATTGAACAGCGGTTGATTAACACCCTGGCTCGATCGAACCGGCTCTACGAAGGAGATGAATTGCACTCGGATATGTTGGAAAACAATCCGGTCAGCATCTATCGATCGGGCACGGAATTTTTGGCGGAATTGAATCTCATTCGGCGCAGTTTGCAACAGACGGGCTTAGTTTGCTCGGATTTGGAAGATCTGATCTGTCGGGTGGAAATCTTTGGGTTTAGTTTGGCCCATTTGGATATTCGCCAAGAGAGTAGCCGTCACTCGGCTGCAATCGATGAAATTACGGAATATTTGCAACTGTTGCCCAAGCCTTATCGAGAAATGGACGAGGCAGAGCGAACGGCCTGGCTGGTGCAGGAATTAAGCACCCGTCGTCCTTTGATTCCGGCGGAGTTGCCCTTTTCCGACAAAACCCGCGAGGCGATCGAAACCCTGCGGGTGGTGCGACAGTTACAGCACGAGTTTGGCCCCGGAGTCTGCCAAACCTACATCATCAGCATGAGCCACAACGCCAGCGATCTGCTGGAGGTGCTGCTGCTGGCCAAGGAAGCCGGCCTCTATGACCCCGCCACCGGGTCAGGAACCCTGCGCGTTGTGCCGCTGTTTGAGACGGTGGAAGACTTGAAATGTGCGCCGTCGGTGATGGAGGGGCTGTTCTCCATGCGGCTTTACCGCGCATTGTTGGCGGGTGGCTACGATCGCCTTGATGCCGTTTTGGAAGCGACTACCGAAGGGCAAACAGGCGCAGAATTTGCCAAAATGCGCCCCCACACCCCCACCAGCAATCAGCAAGAGGTGATGCTCGGTTACTCGGACAGTAACAAGGACTCGGGCTTCCTCAGCAGTAATTGGGAAATTCACAAGGCCCAAAAGGCGTTGCAAGGGGTGGCCGATCGCTTTGGGGTGGCCCTCAAGATTTTCCACGGGCGCGGTGGATCCGTGGGGCGCGGCGGTGGCCCAGCCTACGAGGCCATTTTGGCCCAACCGGGCCGCAGTATCCAAGGCCGCATCAAAATCACGGAGCAGGGGGAAGTGCTGGCTTCCAAATATTCCTTGCCCGAGTTGGCGCTCTATAACCTGGAGAAGGTGGCCGCCGCCACGATTCAATCAAGCCTGCTGGGCACGGGGTTTGATGACATTGAGGCTTGGAATGAGATTGTTGAGTCCCTGTCGGCGCGATCGCGGGAACATTACCGGGCACTGATCTATGAGCAACCGGATTTCATTGACTTTTTCCATGAGGTCACCCCGATCGAGGAAATTAGTCAATTGCAAATCTCTTCGCGACCGGCCCGCCGGGGCGGCAAGAAAGATCTCAGCAGCCTGCGGGCCATTCCCTGGGTGTTTAGCTGGACCCAAAGCCGCTTCTTGTTGCCTGCCTGGTATGGGGTGGGCACGGCCCTGCAAGACTTTGTGGATCAGGAGCCGGAAGAACACCTGAAGTTGCTGCAATATTTCTACTTCAAGTGGCCGTTCTTCAAGATGGCAATCTCGAAGGTGGAAATGACGTTGGCGAAGGTGGATCTGCAAATTGCTCGCCACTACACCAATGAGTTGACGCAGCCGGCTAACCGGGCCCGGTTTGAGGCTTTGTTTGAGCAAATTGCCCATGAGTACATGACGACTCGGGATCTGGTGCTGAAAATTACAGGCCATGAGCGCCTGTTGGATGGAGACCCGGCGTTGCAGCGATCGGTGCAGTTGCGTAACGGCACGATCGTGCCCCTGGGCTTCCTGCAAGCGTCGTTGCTCAAGCGGTTACGCCAACACAAACAACAGTCAGCAACTGGTATGGCGCGATCGCGCTATAGCCGCAGCGAGCTGTTGCGCGGGGCCCTGCTGACCATTAACGGGATTGCGGCCGGAATGCGGAACACCGGTTGATCGCGGTGACTCATTGGGGTGCTGATCCCAATGCGTCTCGGCTCAATGGGGCCTGAATGGAAGGGCGATCGACCGACGGGTTGATCGCCCTTCTGGTGTCTGAAGGCGGGCTGAAGCCTGGCCTAGGCCGCAAGCGATCGAGAAACTAGATACAATCCTTCATAAATCTTGAACACCACTGCGATCGCATCCTATGGCTGCCAACGTTGAAATTTATCTCTGGACAACTTGCCCCTTTTGCATTCGGGCCAAGCGATTGCTCGACCACAAAGGGGTGAAATATACGGAATATGTCCTAGACGGCGATGAGCCAGGGCGGGCCAAGATGGCGGAACGGGCCAATGGTCGGCGATCGGTTCCCCAAATTTTTATCAATAACCATCATGTGGGCGGCTGTGATGATATCCACGCCCTGGAGCAGGAAGGCAAGCTAGATGAGCTATTGGCGGCGGTCTAGGCTGCCGCTGGTCAGGTCTAGCTCAACCGGTGTTTAGCCATTGCCTAGCTCAACCGGTGTTTAGCTCAACCGGTTATCACTTGGCACTAGGGGCCTTGGCTTTAGTGTTCAGGGCCCTTTGCAATAGTTCGGGGATTTTGGAGGGGCGATCGGCCACTCTCACCTTGGCGGCCTTGAGCGCGGCGACCTTGGTGGCAACATCGGTTTTGCCCCGTTTGCCCAACTCTGTGCGCGAGGCCACGATCTGGTTGGCATGGCCAATCGAGCGGTTCACGGGGGCAAAGTGTCCGGCAATGTAGGCAATCACAGGCTTATCGATCGTTTCGGCAATGTAACGCGCGGCTCGCAGTTCCCCATCACCGCTGACTTCGCCAATCAACACAATGGCCTCGGTGCGATCGTCCTCATCCAGCATTTGCAGCCACTGCAGCAACGACGATCCCACCACGCGATCGGCCCCAATGCAAGCGGCGATCGATTGGCCAAACCCAGCCCGCGTCAGTTGCAGCGCCACCTCGTAGGCCAGGGTGCTGCACCGGCTGACAATCCCGATCGACCCCGGTTGATAGCACTCGGCCGGGTGCATTCCCAACAACACCTGTCCCGGCACAATAATTCCCGGGCAATTGGGGCCGAGCACCAACGTATCGGTGGCCTCTGCTCGCCGCACCAGGCGCACCATATCCAACGGCGGCACACCGGCCGACACCATCACCACCTGGCGAATGCCGGCCGCGATCGCCTCCAAGGCCGCATCCACCGCCGCATAGGCTGGCGAAAAAACAATCACCACATCGATCGGCCCCACCGTGGCGATCGCCTCTTCTACCAAATCAAAAACGGGAATTTCATTGATCGATCGGCCCCCTTCGCCGGGGCTGACACCCGCCAGCACCTGTGTGCCGTAGTCCCGCATCAGCGGCACATGGTCGATCGCCAGCGGTTCGGCAATCCCACAAATCAAAACCTTGGTGTTGGGTGTCAGTCTCATCCACAAAGCTCCCTGACGCTCCTGCCGATTCGTTGATTCAATCCCACAAGACTGGCACAAAAATAGCGAGATGCTAAAACCAGATGCTAACCGGGAGCGGCCTTGGCGGCTCCCCGGCGACTGTTTCCATTATTGGCTGATTCCTCCAAATCATCGGTTAAATCTGCCTCTAAGTCTTCTGAATCGTCCTCGGCTTCCAAGAGTCGTTGCTTGCGATCGGCGCGATCGATCTCGGGCAATCGCAACAACACCCCGACTGCGTACCAGTAATAAACCGCCACTGGATCCACATCCAACGGGTAGTAATAGGTTTGATAACTGATAAACAGCACAAACACCCAATAGCTGGCTCCGATGCCGCGCAGATTTTTTTCCTTGACCGATCGATAGGCCTTAAACGTGGTGATGGTGATCACCGTAACGAAGGCCAAAAATGCCGCAATGCCCGGAAAACCCACCTCCCACATCACCTTGGGAAACCAGGTTTCAATTAAGGTTGTGCGACCAAAAACCCGCGCTGAGTTGGTGGCTCGGCCTAAGCCCGCCCCAAAGGGATTATTTTGGGCTTTTTTAAGCACAAATCCAAACTGCTCCCCAATGAATTCATCGGCCGGAGAAGCAGCCCAACGGCTGGTGAAACTATCGATCCGCTCTTGCAACACATCAGGGAATAAAACCGCTGCACCACCCAACAGCAACACCAAACCAAGGGCGATCGGCAAAAAGCGTTTTAAGTTGGTGACTTGCCCCGTCAAAACCAACAGAATGACGGTCACCACTGGCACGAGCGCCAAGGCAATTCGCTGGCCTGAAATCACCGCATTCATGAAGATGCCACCCATGGCTCCCAAGCCAATCAGCCGCCACAGGGGGGATGGATCATTAAAAGCCGTCGTATAGGTAAAAAAGGCATTGGAAATTAGAAACCAAGCCCACTGCCAAGGAGCCACAAAGGTTCCCGGTAGTCGCACCATATTTTGCGATGGACTCCAAACCAAGGAGCCGCCCACAAAGCAACGAGCGTCGATCGAGGCCTTGAACAATCCCGATCCTTCCAAGTGGTCAGTGCCCGCACAGCGCCCCGTCAGCAGAAAGTAATATTGCACATAGGCTAATGCACAGCAAACAATGGCCAAAACCGATGTGATTCGCGTAGCAAACAGCAGTTCTTTTTTACTGCGAATGAGGTGATAGGTGCAGAAAATAATGGGAATATAACCCATGAAAACCTTGAAGCCTAAAATTCCCAAAGCAAGCGGCGATTTGTCATCAGGAAAGGGCTTTTTAAGCTGCTGCATTCCATTCACGGACAGCAGCGTCATCACGGAGCAAGTTAACAAAATCAGGAGCGTGGGTTTCAGAGCGTTGGAGGCCCAGAAAGGAATTCGCATCTGCCGACACGATCGCCAAATGCCAATCAAAGCTGGCAAATAAATGCCGTCTTTGGCCAATTGCAACACCACGCTGCCACCCAAGGCATAGGTGACCGTGCCGCTGAGGGGCAAATACATTAAAAAGCCCCAAAAAGCCTGACGCGGATATTTCAAAGACAGGGACAAAACCGGAATGGCCGCGCCGGCCACTACACCCATTTTGGGATCAACGGCAACGGCAGCGATCACCCCTAAAATCACACCCACAATGAGGGACGGTGTGAGGGACTGAATAAAGGCTTGGCGAGCTTTGGCTTGTTCCCGTTGGCGCTTTTTTAGCTCCTTGGGATCAACTTTGACCTTGGTATTTTTTCGCTTCTGATTGCGTTTTTTCTTGGTTTTGGTGTTGCGTTTTTTGGCTTTTGTGGGGCGGGCTTTGGCTTTGCGAGCGACGGCCATAGACGGGGGTGGGGAGAGTGAGGGGCGGCAGCGTGGGTTGCGGACAGGGCGGCGAACGGGCCCGATCGACTAGGAATTGACTAGGAAACGTTTGCCATTGTATTTCGCGAATTCCGGGATGGTTTCGGGGCTGCCCTGATCGCCCGCTGCCGGTTTGAGATGTTTGGGTCTCTTGGGTTGCTCAGTTGTTCAATGGCCTGGTTCACTGGATTTGTTCGATCACTTGATCAACCAGTTGACCATGATCAACAAATTGACCACCAAATTGACCACCAAGTGGTTCACCCGGTTGATTAACTTGTCTGATCGACGGTTCCAGTTCTTTGCAATTTCCTCCCGATCGCCATGTCTTCCCCTTCTCTGCCGCAGCCGGCCGTTTCTGAGTTGCCCTCGGTGCGTTTTTTGCAGCAGCCCACCTCCCAAGCTTGGGTGAACCAGGCGATCGCCCATTTGGATGAGGTGCTGATTGATCATGCCAACTGCGAGCGAAAGGCGGCCGGGGTGGCTTTGCAACTGATGGGCCAATACCCCACAAAAACGCTGCTGGTGCGCAAGCTCACCGCGATCGCTCAAGAGGAGCTGGAGCATTTTGAGCAGGTAAACCAATGGCTCGATCGCCTGGGGATTGCCCCTCGGGCCTTGGCAGCTCCGCCCTATGGGGCCACCCTGCGATCGCAAATTCGCCGCCAGGAACCCGGTCGCCTGCTGGATTCCCTGCTGGTGGCGGGGCTGATCGAAGCCCGCAGCCATGAACGACTGGGCCTGTTGGCGCAACATTGCCCCAATCCGAAGTTGGCGGCCTTCTATCGCAGCTTAATGGCTTCCGAAGCACGACATTACGGGATTTATTGGGTTTTGGCGGATACTTACTACGATCGCCCGGTGGTGATGGAACGGCTGGCGGAGTTGGCGGCGATCGAAAGCAATGTTTTGGCGACGCTGCATCCCCAAGCACGGGTTCACAGTTAGGGCGAGTTTTTAGATCCCTGCGATCGACTTGCGATCAACTTGCAATCGGCCAAAAGTCCTTGAAACCCTAATTCTGAGATCGCAAAATCCTGGGGAACCAGGGGACTGAGCACCTTACCTGCAATGGCTTGAACTGGAAAATCAGCTATGTTAAGGGGCCAGAGAAGAGCCGGAATCATCACCATGAGCCAAATAACCAATTCCCTGGATCCCCAGTCGATCGACTGTAAAACCGCCTGTGTCAATGGTTGTGTTTTGGGTGACCAATGCCCAAATCAGGAATTTGCCAAGGCTGCGACCCAATTTATTTGGGATACGCCGCTGGATAAGTTAAACGAAATTGCTGCCGCCCGATTCACTAAGCCCTTTGAATCGCAACTGCAACCGATCGACCTGAATCAAATCGACCTAGAGCGACTGGATTCGGAATCCTAGGGGCGATCGCCCAGCCGTTGTCTAGCGATTGCCTGGTGATTGCCTGGCGATTGTTCGGTGATGGATGAACCCGGGGAACCGGCCCGTTTGAGCGGGCCGCCCAATGTCAGAATATCCATGGTCAGGAATTTGACGATTTGGAAATTTGATCGATCGCGAAACTCCGAAAACTGGTGCGGGAGGTTTGCTGAGCAGGCTCGTTGAGCAAGCGGCCCCAAATCGCGATCGGGTGTTTCCTCCGTCAGTGGCTCCCGTGGGTGGCCGCCCTGACCCAGGACGAATTGTTTAGAGAAAGTTGGGAAAAGTCGTGGGTTTCAAAGTCGGTCTGTTGGGTCTCGGAACCGTTGGAGCGGGTGTGGCGCAGATTTTGCTGGACGCGACCGGCCGCAGCCCGCTCCTGCAATCGTTGGAACTCTATCGGGTGGGGGCCCGATCGCTCGATAAGCCCCGGCCGGTGGAAATTCCCCGCGAACAGCTCACAACCGATTTGCAATCGATCGTCACCGATCCCGATGTGGATATTGTGGTGGAGGTGATTGGCGGACTGGAACCGGCGCGATCGCTGATGTTGGAAGCCATCCGCCACGGAAAACATGTGGTGACCGCCAACAAAGCCGCGATCGCCCGCTTTGGCCCAGAGCTATTTGATGCGGCCAAGCAAGCGGGGGTTTATTTGATGCTGGAAGCGGCCGTGGGCGGTGGCATCCCCATCATTCAACCCCTGAAGCAATCCCTGGGGGGCGATCGGCTCAATGGAATCACCGGCATCATCAACGGCACGACTAACTACATCCTGTCGCGGATGACCGCCGAAGGAGCCGACTTTGGCGATGTGCTCGCCGATGCCCAACGGTTGGGCTATGCGGAAGCCGACCCCACCGCCGACGTGGACGGCCTGGACGCGGCCGACAAAATCGCAATCCTGGCCTCCCTAGCCTTCGGAGGTCGCATCAAACGGGAAGCGGTGCATACGGAAGGTATTCGCAACATCACCGCCACGGATATTACCTACGCGGACAAGTTGGGCTTTGCGATCAAACTGCTGGCGATCGCCCGTCGCCAGGGGCCTGCCGTATCGCTGCGGGTGCATCCTACCCTAGTGCCCCACAGCCACCCCCTGGCCCGTGTGGACGGCGCATTCAATGCAATTTTTGTGGAAGGCCAGCCGATCGGGCAGGTGATGTTCTTTGGCCCTGGGGCCGGGTCTGGCCCCACCGCCAGCGCCGTGGTTTCCGATGTGTTGAATGTGGCGGCGGCCATGCAAGCCACGGGCGAGAGGGCCACACCGGTCATTAATCCCATGTTGGCTTGTAGCCACAGCGATTTTTGCCCCATCGCCTCACTGGATGATCTGGAAACCCGGTTCTATGTTCGCTTCCTGACGAGCGATCGCCCCGGCACGATCGGCCATATCGGCAGTTGCTTTGGGAACCGTCTGGTCAGCTTGGAATCGCTGGTGCAAACGGAGGTGAACGGCGACGAAGCCCAAGTGGTGGTAGTTACCCACGCGGTGCGAGAAGGGGACTTCCGTGCCGCCCTGGCTGACATTCACGCCAGCGATGCCATTCGATCGGTCGCCAGCGTCCTGCGCGTGATTTAGCCATCGCCGCTGGAATTCGCTCTGGAATTGACTGGAGATGCACTGGGAATTCACTGGGAATTCACTGGAGACTTAAGCAATCGGGGGAGGCGATCAGGACGACGATCGCCCCACCAATTCTCGGGCCTGCAAAATCCAGCGCGTTACTTCACCCAAACCAGGACAGAGATTGCGCCGCTGCAACTCTCGCACATGCAACCGCAACACCTGCTGATGGAGTTTGTGGGCCGGTTGCTGTGCTAGTTGAACGGTACTAATGATGCCTGAATGCAACAGTAAACCACAGTAATCTAGACCCACGCTGGGAACCCGGGCCAAATCCGCCAGGGCAACCCATTTACGCACATGGTGTTCGTGGAGCTGCAATTGGGCGGCGATCGCCCGTTGTTGATCGCGACTCGCGGCCGATCGCAGAAGCGATCGGGTATCAACCAATCCCAATTCCTGAAGTTGCAACAAGTCCTTCGCACTCAGCCCCGGCAATTGAGCCAAGGGCCACCATTGGGCGATCGCCCGCTGAGCCATTTTGATTACGCTCCCTTATGCTGCAAAGAGTGATAATGATTCACGGGTGATGCATGGATAAATCGTCCGGTTTTGGGTGCTTCTTCCGTCTTGTTGAGAGTCCGAGGGATAACCACCGCCTTCATGCTCTCTCGATCGCAGCCAACCCCGTCACTGCTCTACCCAATGCTGCAATTTGAAGATTCGATTGCGCATTTCCGAGGCACGATCCCGATGCACATTTTCGAGCTGCAATCTCCAAGCCTCAAACAGCTTTGGCATCCTCATACTTGGGGATCGTGGATGAATAGACTTAGACTATCAGCAAATGCATCACTCCCGGATTTGCGTCAATAGGCTGAACTCAGGTCGATCGGGTCAAATCATCCGGGTTCCCGAAAATTCATTCACAAAAACGAAACAAATGCTAGCCAACCCTTGGGCAGCAGCGCCTTGAGTTAGCCCTGCTGGGTTTTTCGTTTTTGCCAGCTCAGTTGCTAACGTCTACGTCCTGCCTTGGTTTTGGGTATGGGTTTTGGAGATTGGTGATCTTTTGGAGCAATCCTAGGGCGCAATTTCACGAATTGAGGTTGCATTTTGTCTTCAATTCCACAATCCTGCCCCAAAACCCTGCCCCGATCGACTGTTTCTAGATCATTAATCAGCATTCACGGATTTTGTAATCCGATGATTGATTAGTTTCGAGGAAAATGATCAATTTCTATGGATGCAATAATCAGTGACTATCGCTAGCGACCATGATGAATGGTAATCATTAATCGCAAATATCGATCGTGCATGGTAATCGTGGATATTTTTACGGATGATTATGATTGAGTCATGAATCAATGGTGATTAATTGCTGTCAGTTTCTGCCAATTGCCGCCAGCAAATTTATGGATTTCTTTTTGCAACTAAGGTACAAACCATGACATGAAGCAAGGTCGTAAAATATTGTGTTTTGCTTGTGTTTTTGCTGAATTTTCATCATGTTTCGCTCATATTTCGCCATTGCAAGCTGATCAACTTGAAATTGATCAATTGAGGTTGACCAATTGGCTCTAGTTGCTCTTCAGATTCACCCACTGAGGTTGACCAATTGGCTCTAGTTCATCGCTAGTTCATCGCTAGTTGCTTCCTAGTTGCTCCTTCTCCCCATCCTGCGCCTGCCATGACTGCTTCGATTGTTCTGGAACCAGAAGTGTTCAATGCTCTTCAGCAAGAGCTAGAAACCCTGCGCCTGAAGGTTCGTCAGCAGCAAACTCAGTTTGATCGTTTAACGCAAAACCTACCGGGCGTGGTCTACCAATTCCAAGTAGACGCGGCGGGCGAAATGACGTTTCCCTACGCCTCGATCGGCTGTCGTGAGCTATTCGAGGTGGAACCGGAGGGGATGATCCAGGCGATTGAGATGTTGTCGCTGGCTGATCGGGAAACCCTGATGCAGGCTACGGAGCGATCGCGGCAAAACCTGTCGGATTTTCACTGGGAAGGGCCGTTCATGTTGCCCTCGGGGAAAGAGCGTTGGTTGCGCTTGGTGTCCCGGCCGGAACGCTTGGCCGATGGGAGAACGCTTTGGGATGGCTTGGTGATTGATGTGACGCAACAGCGACAGGCGGAGGAGGAGCTGCGGCGCACTCAACGGTTCCTGTCGGCGGTGTTGGATGCTTTGCCGATGCCGGTGGTGGTGAAGGAGGCGGCGGAGTTGCGAGTCAGCACCTTGAACCCGGCCGCCGAGCGGTTGTTTGGGGTGGCGGCGGCGGATTTGTTGGGCCGGCCCATGGATGAGCTGTTTGCGCCGGAAGAGGCGGCGGAGTTGCGATCGGGCGATCGGGCGGCCTTGGCACAACGACAAATTTTGGATCAGCCGCCCATGCCCATGCGGATTGGTGGTGAGCAGCGTTGGTTACAAAGCCGCCGCATTGCCATTTGGAACGGCGATCGCCCGCAGTATCTGATGGCGATTTACGAGGATGTGACGGAGCGCTACCAATCTGAACAGGAGCTGTTGCGGCAGCAGGCGTTGCTGAAATCGCTGATTGCGGCGGCCCCGATCGGGATTGCGATTACCGATCGCCACTATCGCATTCTGGAAGCCAATCATCGCTTGTCCGAGTTGAATGGCCTCACGGCGGCCGACCACCTCGGACAAACGATGCAGGCCACCGCGCCCAACCTGGCCCCTCACTTGGAACGCATCTATGAAGAGGTGTGGCAAACGGGCCAGGCCATTTCCAACCTGGAGTTGACCGGGGCCCAACTGCATCACCCCGACCCCGATCGGGTTTGGAACCTGTCCTATTTCCCAATTTGGGATCGAGAAGGAACCATCAGCGCGATCGGGACGATCGTGGTTGAAATCACGGAGCAGCGGCGGATCGAAACGGCCTTGCGCCAGGCCAACAGCCGGTTTCAACAAATTGCCGATAATCTACCGGGCATTGTCTTCCAGTACCGACGCAGAACCGGCGACCCCCTAGGAGAATTTATCTATATCAGCTCCCGGGTGCGCGAAATCTTCCATGTGGAGCCGGATGCGATCCTGGCGGATTCGGCCGTCATGTGGGGTTGTGTGCATCCCGATGATGTGGCCATCTTCGCAGAATCCATGGAGCGAGCCGTGAACCATGGCCTGGAATGGCGACACAAATATCGAATTTTGTTGCCCTCGGGTGAATTGCGCTGGATCCAGGGCATTTCGCGCATGGTGTTGGACGAAGAAGGCACGCTACATGCCGATGGGTTGCTGCTGGACATTACCGATCGACAGTTGGCGCTGCAAAACCTAGAGCAAATGCGCGATCGGTTCCAGCGATTGGCGGGCAGCATACCCGGCGTGATTTATCAGTACGAAACGTCCGGCAATGATCCCGTGGGGCGTTTTTTGTATCTCAGTCCCGGTTGCCAGGAGGTCTATGGCATTGACCCCTTACGCGGCCAAAATGACCCCCTCAGTCTCTGGACGCTGACCCACCCCGATGACTTGCTCAATGTTCAAACATCCATTCGGGTTGCCATTGAAACCCGCGCCGATTGGCAGTATGAATATCGGATCATTACCCCCCAAGGGGAAGTGAAGTGGCTCCAGTCCGCCGCGCGGGGACGGTTTCTCAAGGATGGGCGATCAATCTGGGATGGATTGATTTTGGATGTGACCGATCGCAAGGCCGCTGAAGTGGCCCTGCAACAGGAGCGATCGCTCATGCAATTGGTGTTGGATAACGTTTCCGACGGGGTGATGGCCTGTGACATGGCTGGGCGCATCACCCTCGCCAACCACACGGCCCGACAGTGGTACAACTGCAACCTGCAAGGACTCTTGCCCGAAGAGTGGATGAGCCTCTGCACCGTCTTGGAGCCGGATGGCATCACCCCGATCGCTCCGGCCCAAATGCCCTTGAGCCGGGCGATCCTAGGGGAATCGGTTCATGATTTCGAGATGGTGGTTCATGTGGCCAACGAAGACCCCCATCGAATTGTTTGCCATGCGGAACCTCTACGGGAAAGCGACGGCTACCAAATCGGGGCCATGGTCGTGATGTATGACGTGACGGAGTATTACGAAGCCCAAGAGCGGCTCCGTCGCCTTACCGAGAGCCTGCAAGAGGCCCAGCGCGTGGCCCATTTGGGTTCCTGGGAATATCACGTGGCGACCGGTAAAGTCAGTTGGTCAGAGGAAATTTTTCGGCTCTTTAACTACCCGATCGAGGAAGGTGTGCCGGAGTTTGATCAGTCGATTTCCCTCTACAGCCCTTCCTCCCAGCAACGTTTGCAGATGGCGTTTGAAGAATGCCTCAGCGACGGTCAATCCTACGATCTGGAACTCGAAGGCATCGAGCAAATTAACGGGTTATCGCGCTACTTCCGGGTCAAGGGACTGCCGGAGCGAGATGCCAATGGCCAAATCGTGCGGGTCTACGGCATTTTGATGGATATCAGCGATCTCAAACAGGCGGAGGCCATCCGTCGCCGGAGCGAAGTGCGGTTCCGCACTCTGATTGAGGCCACCTCGCAAATTGTTTGGGTCACCAGCCGCCTGGGAGAGTTTGCGGCCGATCAGCCCAAATGGCGGGCCTTTACGGGCCAATCGCGCCAGGATTTGTTGGGCTGGGGTTGGCTGAATGCGATTCACCCAGCCGATCGCGCCGCCACGGAGGCCGCCTGGTCTCGTTCCATCATCAGCAAACAGCCCTTCACCCTGGAGCACCGGCTGCGACGCTATGACGGGCAATATCGCTACATGAGCGTGCGGGCCGTGCCGATTCTGGATGATGTGGCTAGTGTCTATGAGTGGGTGGGGGTTCACACGGATATTACCGATCGCAAGTTGGCGGAACTGGAACTGTTCGATCGCGAAGCCTTCCTGCGCACCATCTTTGACGGGGTGGAATATCCCATTTTTGTTTTGGCTGTCCTGCCCGATCGCCGGTTGGAATATATCGGTTGGAATGCGGCCAGCGCACGCTTAACCGGACTGCACGAGTCCCGGGTCTATCACCACACCCCCACCGAAGTGTTTGGCGAAGAGTACGGAGCCATCATGGAAGCCCATTATTGGAGCTGCGTAGACCAACGCCAAACCATTGTTCAGGATGAGTATGTCACCACCCAGAAGGGACATCTGTGGCTGCTGACCACCCTGAATCCACTGTTCGACAAGAAGGGGCGCGTTTATCGAATTGTGGCCACCTCGATCGACATCACCAAGCGTCGCCAAGCCGAAGATGCCCTCCAACAAAAGGCAGCCGACCTAGAAGCGGCGCTACTGGATTTGCAACATACGCAAAATCAACTGATCCAAAGCGAAAAAATGTCCAGCTTGGGGCAGTTGGTGGCGGGCGTGGCCCATGAAATTAACAACCCGGTGAACTTCATCCATGGCAACCTCAGCCATGCTCATCGCTACGCGGAAGACCTGCTGGAAATTGTGCAAGCCTATCAAGAACGAATTCCCAACCCAGACCCAGACCTCAACGACCTGATTGAGGAAGTGGATTTGGAATTTGTGGCGGAAGATTTGCCCAAGCTCCTGCAATCCATGCGGGTGGGCACCGATCGAATTCGCGAAATTGTCTCCTCCTTGCGGAACTTCTCCCGACTGGATGAAGCGGATGTGAAGGAGGTGGATTTGCACGAGGGAATTGATAGCACCCTGCTAATTCTGCAAAATCGCCTGAAACCCAAGCCGGAGCATCCAGGTATTCAGGTGGTGAAGCAATACGGTGCTTTGCCGAGGGTGGAATGCTATGCCGGACAGCTCAATCAGGTGTTTATGAATATTTTGGTGAATGCGATCGATGCCCTTGAAGAGCGCGATCGCCTCCGTGACACCGAAGCCATCAAAAACCACCCAAGCCAAATCACGATCACGACCCGGGCGATCAACCCGCATTGGGTGCAAGTTCAACTCTCAGACAACGGGCCAGGCATCGCACCAGACATCCAGCAACGGCTCTTCGATCCTTTCTTTACTACCAAGCCCGTGGGCAAGGGCACGGGGCTAGGCATGTCCATCAGCTATCAAATCGTGACGGAGCGCCATGGGGGCCGCTTGATTTGCGAATCTGCGCCCGGCCAAGGAGCTACCTTTGTCATTGAAATTCCGCACCATCAAACGGGCCCGACGGCCCATCCAGAAACCTAGGGCTTGGTCTCTGGATCCCTTGAGGGCCATCCCTTGGGCCAGGGCCTTCCGTTGGCAACGATCTGGCTGAGCTGGCAACAATCCGATCGAGAGATCGGCCCCCGCTTGGCAAAATCTAATCTTTTTTAAAAAATTCTCTTAAAGATTCGTAAACTAGTTAGACACCATCCGGGCCCAACTGGCCGGATGCGATCGGTGTCTCGAAACTTTGAGGAGTGTCATGAAGTCACTGCCCCAACAGCCGCTCTCGTTGATTGAGCGCGCTTGCCTGATAGGTCACATTATTGCCATGGCGTTTGGCCTGGCTGGGTTGCTGTACGTCTTGCCTCGTCCTGACCTGATCGCCAGCTTGCCGCCCATTGGAATCCAGTTTTTTCAATGGAGTATGGGTCAGGGGGGTGTTGGCTACATCATCCTGGGTGCAGCGGCCGTGGCCCTGTACCTGGCCCGCGTTTTGGGTTGGCAACGGATGTTGCTGTTTTTCTTGCCCTCGGTGGGCCTGTCCTTGGGCAGCGAACTGCTCGGAACCAGCACTGGCTTCCCCTTTGGTCACTATCACTACCTGTCGGGGTTGGGATATAAGGTTGCGGGTTTGGTGCCGTTCACGATTCCGCTGTCTTGGTTTTATATGGGTGCGGTTTGCTACCTGCTGGTGATGGTGGGGCTGGAGCGTTTGAATTTGCCGGGGCTGCTGCGCCAGGCGGGAGCCGTGGTGGGTGGCGCGGTGTTGCTGATGGCTTGGGATCTGGTGTTGGATCCGGCCATGAGCCAAACGTCGCTGCCCTTCTGGGAATTTGAGGAAATTGGCGAGTTCTTTGGAATGCCCTATCGCAACCTGTCGGGTTGGGTGGCGACGGGGATGGTGTTTATGTCGGTGGCGGCGCTGTTGTGGCGTGGTCAGCGGTTGAATTTGACCCGATCGCAACTGACGGTTCCGGTGATTGTCTATCTGGTGAATTTTGTCTTTGGGGCAGCGATTACGGTGTTTTCGCTGGATCCGGGCTTCCTGGTGCCCACGATGATGAGTGTGGCGATCGGGGTGTTGCCGGCGGTGCTGTTGTGGGCGATCGCGCCGACGGAGGCTCCCAAGGCGGAACCGGCGGAGACCGAGCCTCTGAATGCTCCCCCGCTGGAAGTGGTTGCTAAGTAGTGGTTACTCAGTAACGAACGGGAGCTTGGCCGCTTTTGGCCGATCGCCCGATCGCAACATAACCCCAATCTTCTCCCCCCAATCCCCTCTGAGCGGGTGCGGGGGGTTGTTGTTCGGTGAAGCATTCAGCCAAGCAGGCAAGCTCCAATTGGCCACAAGCCCCCTGTAAAATTCACGTTGAGAGCCTCGCGGGTGTTCACAAACCCCTTGGGCTGATGCATTTTGCCCTGTATTGCGCTTTAATATTGCGCCTTGTTTTGATCGCCCTTTGCGATCAATCCCACTGCGATCAATCCCACTGGAGAACAGCAGCATGGTGACCGGAGCGGAAACTGAGACCGGAGCGGTAGTTTGGGGGGCGATCGCCCTTGGGTTGTTATTGGTGCAGCTTCCGGCCGTTGCCATTTTGTTGGCTCGGTTAATGCAAGGCCCCGGTCGCCAACAGCCCCTGCAACCCAGGGACACCACCCACGACCAGCTCGGTTCCGTCAGCATCCTGGTGCCCACCCTGAACGAGGCGGCCAGGCTGGGGCCCTGCCTAACGGGCTTGGGGCTTCAGGGCTACGAAGTGCGGGAAATTTTGGTGATTGATAGCGACTCCACCGATGGCACGCCGGAACTGGTGAAGGCCGCCGGTCGCCAAGATCCCCGCCTGCGATTGTTGCCGGATGATCCCTTGCCGGGAGATTGGGTGGGGCGGCCCTGGGCGTTGCACACAGGATTTCGCCACAGCAACGAACAGAGCCGTTGGATTTTGGGGATTGATGCGGATACTCGGCCCAAGGCGGGCTTGGTGTCGGCGGCGATCGCGGCGGCCGAAGCGGGGGGCTATGATCTGGTTTCTTTTTCGCCGCGCTTTTTGCTGCAAACGCCCGGTGAGCTGATTTTGCAACCGGCCCTGTTGATGACGCTGGTGTATCGGTTTGGGCCGGCGGGCAGCTCGATCGGGGGGCCCACTCGCACCATGGCCAATGGTCAATGCTTTTTGGTGCGGCGCAATCGGCTCGTGGACTTGGGCGGCTACAGCAGCGCTCGGGGGTCTTTTTGTGATGATGTGACCCTGGCGCGGGCGGCGGCGGCCCAGGGAATGAAGGTGGGCTTTTTGGATGGGGGCAAGCTGATCGAGGTGCGCATGTATGAAGGGGCCGCCGAAACCTGGAAAGAGTGGGGCCGATCGCTCGATCTTAAGGATGCCAGCCCCCGGGCCCAAACCCTGGGGGATTGTCTCTTTTTGTTAGCAGTGCAGGGCTTGCCCTTACCCTTGGTATTGTTATTATTCGAGCCGGCCTGTGCCAGTGCTTCCTGGTTGGTAACCGCCGCCTGGGGCCTGAATCTGGCACTGTTGCTCATCCGATTTGCCTTAAATTGGGCGATCGCACCGTCCTATAACCTCAGCGGCGCAAAGCTTCCCTGGCTTTTCTTTCTGTCTCCCTTGGCGGATCCCTTGGCCGCCCTGAGAATTGGGCTATCATCGGTGCAAACGCCGACGCAGTGGCGCGGGCGTAGCTATTCCCCAGCCGTGCCAACCAACGCGGGCTAGTTCAGCGGCATCACATCTTCCAGGGGTTTTGCCCCCCTTTTGATTGCCCTGGATCCTAGCCCGGCCGCTGCTTCCGTCCTGTCGTCGCGAGGAGTGCCGCCCGTGAGTGGTAACGAACAAGTTGTCAAGTACTTCATCATGGAAGCCAATGAGCATCTGGAGGCGATGCAGGCGGCCCTGGGGAACTTGCAAGCAGTCATCGAAGAATATGAGGAGTGCAACACCATCTACCGAGCCGCCCACACCATCAAGGGCAGTGCGGCCATGCTTGGCTTTGAGGGAATGCGCCACCTAGCTTTGTTGCTTGAAAACTGTTTTAAGTTCCTGCGCGAAAACCCTATCAAGTTAGATAACAGAGATCAGCAAGATTTCGCAAACGGTGTCGCCCTTTTGGAGAAATTGACCCGGGCCCTGGAGGGTGGCACTTACAACGATGAGCAGGCCGTTCCGGCGGTGGACAGTCTGCGCCCATCCCTAGAAGCCCTATACGAACGAATTAAGAAGCGGGCGGCGGGCGAACCGGAAACACCTGCCCCAGCGCCTGCCCCAGCGGCTAAACCCCTGCCGGCCAATTTTGGCCCGTTGGTGATGGAAGCGCTGAAGCAAATGGTGGTGCTGTTTAAGCAACCGGCCACGCCGGAGTTGCGCGCACAGCTCGATCGCCTCTGTCAAAAGCTGCTGCAATTGGGTGATGGCTATGCCACTTGGCAAACCCTGATCCAAGCCACCCGCCGGGCGATCGCCCATCCCAAAGTGCCCTTCAATGCGATCGCCCCGATCGTGGTGCGGGATCTGAAACAGGCCACTGAGTTAATGGCCGGGGGCAAAGGCCACAGCATCACCCTGGGCCCTGAACTCCAAAAATTTGCTCCCCCGGCCGCCGCAGCCGCTGCGGCCGCTCCCGCCGCGACCCCAGCCGCTCCGGCCGCTACTCCGGCCCCAGCCCCGGCCAATGGCCAAGTCAGCATTCCTCGGGATCCCAAGGGTGCTGCTCGGATTCTGATTTCCACGTTCCCCAAGGATCAATTGATGGAAATTGCCCGCTATTTGGCGGCGGCAGCTCGCTAGGTGCGCTGCAAGATGCTGGGGGTTAATCAACGGTGAACTAGCCCCCTAAAAGCGGCGCTCAAATTGCACCGAAAGACGCGACTCGCCCGCAAAGTCTGTGGAGCCGCGAATTACGGTGTCGTCGTTGAGGCGATAGTCCAGATTGAGGCGGGTGGTGTTGTTAATTTCCGAGATGATCTGAGCGATCGAAACGGAGAGGTTGTTATTCAGGTCAATGCCCGCTTCAATGCCGAGGCCCAGGGCGGTGGCTCGATCGTTCCGGTTGTTGTCGCCCCGGGGCCGGGCGGTGACGGTGGTGGGATAAATCCGAAAATCCGTCAGCCCGATCGCGCTGGCAATGTTGGTTTGAATGTTGTTGAGCAACCCAGCGCCGGCCAAGTTGGCCAGCACCACGGCCCCACCACTGCGATCGTCAAAGGTGTTGATTAGGCTGCCACCAATCAGGGCCAAAATTTGCGCCTCGCTGCGGGCGGGCCGACTGGTGAGGCGAATTTGATCCAGCAGTTGGCTGGCGCGACCTTGGACGGTGGCCTTGATCCGAACGGTGCGAGCGGAACCCATGGATCCAACCACACTTTCTCGAATTTCGGCGGGGTTGAAGCCGCTGGTATTGTCCGTTTGCAGGGGGTTGCGACTGGAGTCGGGCACAAAGGCCACCATCTTCACATCCAGGTAAGGATCCAGACCCGATCGGGGGCGAAATTCCGCAAATTGGGGTTCGCCGCGCTCCAGGGTAAATTGCGTTGTGAACAGGTTAATTAAGCCCCGTTGCAGTCGAATGCGGCCACTGGGACGCGGATCGGCTAAGGTTCCGTTCAGCTCCAATCCCCCCTCCGCCAGGAAATTCAGGACAGGCAATTTCAAAATTTGCAGACCCCGGCCCAAGTTCACTTGCAGGTTTTGGAAGCGAGGGCTGATCCCCACCGTGGCGGCATTGGGCGTGCTAGCCATCAGGGCCGCCGGATCCGTGGGCAAGATCACCCGACCATTGACCAGACCCAGGCTGCCGCCGACGATCGGCTTGAGAGCCGTGCCCGTGATGCTGATTTGGCCGTTCACGCCTCCTTCGTAGAGATCCCGCACATTAAGCTGCAATTGATCCAAAGCCACGTTCAGGGGGGAATCATTGGGCCCTAGGGCTTTGGTGTCGGCGATCGGCAAGATGCCCGCTAGGCGAATTTGTCCCTGGCCAAAGGCTCCGTTGATGCCGTTCACCACCAGCCGATCGCCCGTGAAGGTGGCCTGGCCGTTGATGTTGGTGATGGTTTGGGAGAGACCCTGCAACCCGATCGCCGCGTTGGCAAACTGGGCCTCTCCGGTGGCCTGGGGTTGGGCCAAGGTTCCGCCCACACTCAGCCGCACGCGCCCTTGGCCGCCCAGCCATTGGAATTGTGGAATCAGCAAGCTCGCCAACCCCAATTCCTTATCTTCCAATTCGGCATTCAGGCGCAGGCTGTCGTTATCCGGTTCCACCTTGGCGAAGGGCAACTTTTGGGGAATGCTGCCGGTGATCGCGATCGGGTCTTTGTCTTGGCTGCCTTGCACCGCCACGGCACTGCTGAAATTCAGCCGCGCTTGGGCATAGCTAAAGTTGCTGGTGGCCGTTTCGATCGGGGTGTTGTTCAGTTTGCCGCTGTTGAGCACCACCTGCCCCACGGCCCTTGGATCGTCGATCGTGCCGGCCAGGGCCGCCGTGATATTCACCCGGCCACTGAGGCGGGGCAAACCGGTGCGGCCGTAGAGTTCACGGACTTGGGGAATATTTTCCAGGGATTCGGCGGGAAAGTTGGTGAGCTGAAATTGACCCGATTGGGTTTTGCCAATTTGCCCCGCAAAGGCCAGCAGGATATCGTTGCGGCGAAATTCCAAGGGGGCCAGGGTGAGGGTGTTGTCTTGGAAGTCGCCGCGAATATCCACCTGATCCGCATTCAGGGCCACTTGAGCCAGGCTACAGGCCTCTTCCGGTAACCAACTCCAGTCGCGACCCGAGAGATTGAACTTGGCGGCAATGCCCGTTTGCACGCTGCCATTGAAGGTGAGATTGGCCCCAAATCCGCCCCGGATTCGATCGAGATTGGCGATCGGGCTGGCATTGCAGCGATCGGCGATCGACTGGTTCAGCAGGGCCTTGATTTCCGCTAACTTCCGCAACTGCTGGGAAAGGGGTTGGTCAGCCATTTCCACCGCCAAGGGAGCCACCTGGGCAGCGGCGGCATAGGTGGGCGGCCGCAGGTTTTTGGCCCATTGGGCTGCGGATTCAAAATCCGTTAGTTGCAGGATCCGAATCAGGGTTTCTAGCTTGCCGTTGCGGGCTTGTACCTGGCCTTTGAAGCGCGGGTCAGCGGCCACCACCAACTCCGCCCCCACCAGATATTCACTGTCTCCTTGGGTCAATTTGCCGTCGGTCAGTACGGCGCGGTTGTTGGCATACCCCAACAGGCCAGTGAATCGATCGCCAAAGGCCACTCCCACGCCCGGTTGTTCGGCGCTGATTTGACCCTGGGCGGTGAAGCGATCGAGGTTCAGGCGTGCTCGGGCGGCGATCGTCCCTCGGGGAATGCCGGCCGGTTCCGTGAGGGCCGCGGGCCAACGCAACCGCTCCAATTGCAAATTCGCCAGCTCGGCCAAGAAATCTCGCCCTTGGCGGCGGCCGGTGGCGGTGGCCCCTTGCCATTGCAGATCTAAGCCGGTGGGTAGAAATTGTCGATCGAGCCGCAGGGCCAGGCGATCAGACTCGCCCCGCAGGTCGATCGACAATCCCCGATGCAAGCTCACGTCCACGGGCCCACTCATCAGCAGGTTAAAGTTTGCGCCCGCCGCTTCCAACCCCACCAAGTTGGCCGTCCCGATCGCCCGTAAACCGGCTAGAGGGCCATTAATCTGGCCGGTAAAATTCGCCCGCCCCGCCAACAGGGGTCGATCGCGAAACGCATCCCGCACCCCGGCCGGAATTAGATTAGGAACCAAACCGGGCAGGGGTTCCAAATTGACGTTTTGCACCGCCACTTGCAAATCCAGATGGCGGAGGGTGGGCAAGCCGGCCAGTTGTGGGGGAATGTTGGGAAACAAAGACCCTTCAGCCCGCAACCCGGGCCCCACAGCCCGATCGAGCCGAATCGCTTGCCCATCCCAACGGGCCGCAAAGTCGATCGGCAGCCGTTGGTTGAGGTAGTTGGCTTGGGCAACGGTTAACAAACTGGAGCGATCGCCCGGCCTCAGTTGCCCCGTCACTTGGGCCGCGATCGAAGCAGGATTGCGGGCCAACAGGCCGGCCACGGTTCCTTGGGCCGTGACCTGGCTGCTGAGTTGTCCGGTGGCTTGGGGCACAATCCGCGCCAACTGAATGCCCGCCAATTGGGTTTGCAATTGCCAACGATCGCCCGTGGCCTGGGCGGCCCAATCCAGCTTGCCACCGGCTAAATTCTGCAAGTTGCCCGCCGCCTGCACAGCCAAACCCGTCAAGGGACGATCTAAAGTGCCCCGAGCTTGGGCTGTGGCGGTCAATTGGCCCGAGAGTTGCGGAATCACCCGCCCCACTTGCAGATTTTGCAGCCGGGCCGAGCCGGCCCAAGCCCGATCGCGCAGTTGCACCACCGTTGTGAGTTGCCCGCCCAGCAGTTCCGTGCGGGCCTCCGTGTCCAGCGCGGTTAAGTTGCCGCGCGATCGCCCCGTGATGGAGACCGGCCCCGGATCCTGGGGTAAATTTAGGCCATAGGCTTGGGCGATCGGGGCCAGGGGCAAATCCTGAACCCGCCAATCGGCCGACAGCCGATCGATGCCCAACCGATCCAAGGCCCCATTCGCCAACAGACGGGCCGAACCATCGGCGGTGATTGCACCCCCGGCCGTTGGTTCAACGCGCAGCCGATCGAGCCGAGCCGCCAGGGGAAAGGCCCGCACTAACCGACTTTGCCAATTTTCAAACAGGCGAAGGGGCGAATTTTTGGGCGGTTCCGATTCTTGGCCGATCGCGGAGAAATTGCCTTGAACGCGCCGAAAGGCCAGGCGATCGACCCGTAAGCCGCCCACCGAGACGAAATTGCCGGTAATTTGCGGGCGATCGAGCGTTCCCCGTAGCCTGGCATTCACCTCCACCGGCCCCACGATCGGGAGAGGCAAGGTCTGATCGAGCGTGGTTGCCAGATCCGCCGGCCGCAATGCCTCCGCCCGCAACGTCACATCATATTGAGCCTCCAGGGTGGTTTTGAGGGGATTTTGCAGATTCAACACCGTTCCCGAAAAATCCACCGGCCCATTCGCGATCGCCTGCAAGGATCCATATTGACCTTGGGCCTGATCCAGCGTCACGACGGGCCCCCGCAACCGCAACCGGCCCGTGGCTAGGGCCATGGGCTTGGGTACGAGGGGGCTGGTGATGCGCCAATCTCGCAGTTGGAGCGTGCCCTGAAGCGCCGGAATGCTTTTCCCCAATTGATATCGCCCATCGGCCACCCCATCCACCCGTCCCCGCTCGATCGTCATCGGAGCGGGCATGGCCTGGGCCAATCCAGTCACATCCAGGTTTTGCAGGCGCGATCGCACCGCCAACTCCTGGGTCGGAATTTTGAACTCTCCTTTGAGGTCAAACTGTCCGGGCCGCGCTTGCCCCACGGTTCCCAACACCGAAAACCGCGCCAATTCCGGCTGGCCAGCACGCCACTGCTCCAAATCCGCCGAACCGGAAGCCACAATCTTCACGGGCAACGGCGGGGTCGATCGCCGGGGCCGATTCACCAAGGCCGGCGCAGGCACCAAGGTCACCTGGGCATTTTGGAACTCAAAACGACTGGGACGCAGCTCAAAGGGCGGCTTAGGGCCCGACTTCAAGCGCACTTCAAATAAATTGCCGTCGTTGGTTTGCTCCACATACACCGACGGATCCCGAAAGGTAATCGCGATCGGGATGACGCGATCGCCCAGCAAATTAGGCAACTGGGCGATCGACCAAAAATCAAACCTGGCCTCAACCGCACCGGCCTTCGCCTGGTCAGGATCCTGCGCGGTGGGCAACAGGGCCGATTCCCCAAAGGTCAGCCCGCCCAAGGACAATCCCGTCAGGGGCCCCACCTTCACCGGCCGCATCAGGGCATCGCTGAGGGCTGCGGACAAAAAATCCGAAAATCGATAGTGCAGCCAATACCAACCAAACCCCAGCCCCCCGGCCACCAGCCCGATCGACCCCAAAACGGCCGCCCGTCCCACCCAACGCCACAGGGATCTTCGATTCCTTTGGGGACGGCGCGATCCGGGGGGGGATGGCTCAAGCTCGGAGGGCTGATCCGGCTCCCGATCGGGCAAATTTCCTGGCGACTGCATAGCTCTGAAACCCGGTGCAACTCCTCACCCCGTGCGAGCTAGCCATCAGCCCCGCTGCACGATTGTGCATATCATAGACGACTCATTTCGCTGGTCTTGTTGACTGTTCCAAGTTCTGGATTGCCCATGGGGTCTTGGTTGGCGATCGAGGGCTGGCCTCGGTTGGGCACAACGGGGCGATCGGCGCGGCCTAGCTGGTTTTTTAGCCTTGTGGTTTAGCTTTGTGGTTTTGTATCGCAATTTATAGGCCACAATCATGATCATGGTGGCTGTTGAGCTGGTTTGCGGGGGCGATCGCGCCTGTTTGCGTTACAGTTGGTGCAATAAAGGCAAATTTTAGTAGTTTAAGTAATTTTTAAAGCTATTAGTTTAAATAACTTATTAATTTAGGACTTTATTAAACAAAATTAATCACTAAATTAATTTTTAAATTTGCCTAACAAGTTTGGTGCTTTAAATGAATCTTGAATGGACTAACCTATTTGCACTCTTTGGAGCAATGACAATCCTAGCCACATTACCCAGCGTTAGTGTGTTCACGGTGGTAGCGGCAGCAGCCCAAGGGGGATTCCGGCCAGGTGTTTGGACAACGCTGGGCATTGTTTTGGGGGATTTACTGTTGATTTTGCTGGCGGTTTTTGGGTTGACTCTGTTGGTTGAATCGCTAGGCAGTGCTTTCGCCATCATTCGGTATTTGGGCGGCGCTTATTTGGTGACGATCGGCTGTTTGTTGTGGCGTTCAACGGGGCGATCGCCTATTGGTCATGAATCCTTGAGTAAGACGGAGGAATTGGAACCCACTAAAACCATTTCTGTGCAGCCATCCAACTGGGGGCATTTCATCACTGGCTTAGCGATTACTTTGGGTGATCAAAAGGCTGTTTTATTTTATCTAGGGTTCTTGCCAGCGTTTGTTAATTTGAAGCAATTGACAACCTTGGATATTCTGATTCTGATGGCAATTGCGGCGTTGGCGGTGGGTGGCGTTAAATTGGGATATGCCTATCTGGCAAGTCGTGCGAGGTTGCGTTTTGGTCAACGGCTAGGGGTGATGATGAATCGGGTGGCGGCGGTGATCATGATTGTGGTGGGATTGGTGGTCATTTTTCGATCATAGTTTCAATCACCTGGGAGCAAGGGGCTTAAGCCCCTTGTCTTGATTGATCGGTAGCCCTTATTTTTATCAATCAATCGAATGATTTGAGTGATCATCACTCAGATCAACAGCAGATCAATTTGGACTTTTTCGATATCCTAGATACAGCCTTTCCCTAAAATAATTGGCACGCCATATCACAGATACCATGAAGCAACGGCTCGGTGGGCATTGCCCACCCTACGGGCTACTATGCTTAGTAATCGAGATAAGGGCTGTATTTGCTTAAAACTCGGTTGCTATAGGCTTTGAGAATTTAAACTTCTTTTTAAACAATTATGATGATTATGAAATAGGTTCCGAGGGAAGGTTTCATGGCGAAATTGGGCGGCACTTCTCGAAAATTGATCGGCTCACGGCCTGAAGCCGATCGGGTCGATCGCTCTGATTTGCCCCTTTCGCCGGCCCATGAGCGGCTCCTGGCCCTGTGGCTCCATGGCAAAAGCCGCCACACCCGTCGCTATTACCAGCGGGAGGCCTTGCGGTTTTTGGCCTTTGTGGATTGCCCGATCGAGCAGGTGAGCGCCATTGATGTGCAGGGGTTTTTGGATGAGTTGGAGCGCGATCGACTGGCTCCGAGCAGCATGGGTCGCTCGATCGCGGCGATTAAATCCCTGCTGCGGTTTGCGCATCAAATGGGCCTGGCTCCCGACAATCCGGCGGTGGCTTTTAAAGTCCCCAGCACGAAAGACACTCTTTCGGAGCGGATTTTAAGTGAAGCTCAGGTACAAGAAATGCTGGCAGCAGAACCCCAGCTCCGAAATCGATTAATGTTGCGATTGCTTTATGCGGCTGGGGTGCGGGCTAGTGAGCTTTGTGGACTGTGTTGGCGAGACTTGCAACCCCGAGGGGATGGGGGCCAAGTGACGGTCTATGGCAAAGGCAACAAAACCCGCGCGGTGTTGCTGCCGCCAACGCTTTGGCAAGAACTCCAGGCCTATCGCGAGTCGATCGAACCGTTGCCCCATCGCCAAGACCCGATTTTTCGGAGTCGCAAGGGGGGGCATCTGGATCCCTCGCAACTGATGCGAATTGTGCGATCGGCGGCCCAGCGCGTGGGCATTGAGGCCAATGTTTCGCCCCACTGGTTGCGCCACGCCCACGCCAGCCACAGCCTCGATCGGGGTGCGCCGATTCACCTGGTGCAAGCCACCCTGGGCCATGCCAGCATTGCCACCACGGGCCGCTATCTCCATGCCCGCCCCCAGGACAGTTCCGGGCGCTATCTGGATCTTTAAGGATTGGGAATCATTACTCTGCAAACTCTTCGTCGCAAACCATTCGTCCATTGCATCCTTTCGGGAACCCGTGGCAAGATGGGGCTGATCTTTGGAGCCATTGGCCCGTGACTCGTGGGCGGCCGTCTGAGAAGCGATCGAGCACGATGCAAGACTGCGATCGATTAGGAGCAAAGCAAATGAAGACCACCACTTGGGCTACTGTGATCGGCTCGGCGATCGCCGCCACGGTTTTGAGCGTGGGCCCCGCCCTGGCCCAGTCGGCTGACTATGGCGATCGGGTCATTGTGCCGGGGCCAAACGACCCCTTGGGCAGCGGCACGGTACAAACCGGTACGCCCGGCAGTCGTTCATCGGCCGCCATTCCGATCACCACCATTCCCCAAGCCTTTGACGCAACGTTTTATCGCCACAACCCCCCAACCCAAACCGATCAAACGATTTGGGGACAGTTGCAAGTCATCCTAGGGCTGCCGTTCCCCGAAAAGGGCACTAATGCCGACAGCCGCAACATCAGCCGCCTGTATTACGAAGTGCTGCAACGCCAAAGCTTGTCGGATCCCTGGATTCGGACACAGGACTTGCCGAACCCTTACAACGGGTCGCTGCTGCAAATGCAACGATCGACCGGCGACGGCCAAAGCTCGCCCTAGGTTCGGTCACGAAATCGGTCACTCAACCCGATTGCCCTGCCACTGTTCCAACACCCGCATCAACTGCTGGCTCACCTCGGCCGCGTAGGCTCGACTATCCAGGCAGCGCGGCGGCTGGGCCAAGGCTCGGGTCAGGTGCTGGCGAATTGATTGCCGCAGGGCTGAATCCGCCGCCAAACGCCCCGCCAGAGCCAGGTAATCTGCCTCTGAGCGGGCAACCCAATCTCCCAAACCCACATCGCGCAAAATGGCAGCCCCTTGGCGCGATCGAAACCAGTCACTTTCGCGGGCCACCACCGGCAACCCCACCTCGATCGCATCCACAATGGAATTCGCCCCACCAAAGGGAAACGAATCGAGATAGATATCAGCCAGTTGCAACACCGCTTTCACATCGGCGCGGCTGGGCAGTTGGTCAAACACAATGGCTCGATCGGGATTGACTCCGTGGGCGGCCAAAGTTTCCCGCAAGCGCCGCCAAAATTGCACCTTGGGATAGTTGCGCTTCCAACTGGCTCCAAAGGGACAAAGCAAGAGATAACTATCAGGAAACTGGGCCAGCAGTTTCGCCCAAGTTTCCCGTTGTTCGGGGATGGTTTTATATAAATTGGCTCCCGAAACAAAGGCGATCGCCCCCTCAGGAATCCCCACACTGGCCCGATCGATGACTAATCGCGGTTCGGCGGCTTCCAAGGAATAGTCAAAACAGTGGGCCGGCCCCGACACAAAGAGCAATTTTTCCTGATAATGGGCGGCGGCGCTGGCGGTTTCCGTGAGCTGACCGGATAGGTAGTAATCCATATGGGTCATGCCGCTGGTGACGGGGGAAGAAACGGAATGGATTTGCACTCGCGCCAACCGATGGGCCCCAATCATCAACACCCGATGTAGGGAATTGGTGACGATCGTGGCCACCAACAACACATCCAAATCATCTTGCCGAATTCGGGCCACCTGTTGTTTTAAATCACCCACCAGCGGCACGATCGCATCTCCCGATCGCCGTTGTTGATAGGCATCTAGCAGATCTGGATCGCGATCAATGACATACAAAATCACTTCAAACCGATCGCGATCGAGCCACTCAAACACCGGAAAGGTTGTGAAAGTTTCCGGGTGGGATAAATAATTGGTTTTCAGAATTCCGAGTCGAATTTTGGGGCGATCGGGCGGTCGGGGTGCAAAGTCATATTCCAATTGATGGCCCGCCAACCGCAGGGAAAATTCCAAAATCGCGGCCCGTTTGGCAAAGGTCGATCGCAAATTTCGATCGCAAAAATAAAGCGGGACAAGGTTCGCCAAATTACTAAACGTCAGGGCGATTTTTTGCCATTGTGCCGATTGTGGATAGCGGAAAATTTGTTCATGTAAATAGTCCACCAGGGCGATGGTGAAGTTGGCATAGCGATCGACCTCGCCCAATTCTCGAAAAAAGCAGGGAAAGGCCAAGCAATAGTCAAAAAAGGGTTCGATCGCCCAAGGCGGCAGTTGCAACCCATGCAGATCGGGCAACCAGGTTTCGGCCCGTTGATAGAGGGCGATCGCCCAAACCGCTTGGAGGCGGGGAGCTGGCCAAGTGGCGGCCAATTCCCGCTCGATCGGCTCCAGCCACTGGCGTTCCTCGGGGGTCAAGGCTTCATAGCGCAAGTTGCAATCCCAAAGGGCCGCTTGGGCGGCGCGGCCGGTTTCCCATTGGGTCGCCATGGCTGCGTCCGGCGTGGCCAGCCACTGTTCCGCCAATTGACGACGCAGATCCCGCAATTGGGCCAGGGGTTCCAGCGCAAAGGGCTGACGATCCCAATGATCCAGGGCTTGTTCGATCGCCTCTAGCAGCGCAGTCATGGGCAACCCATCTAAGCGGAATAGTCCGCGATCGCGAAGATATAAACCCCATGGAGGGTCAAGGCTCCCAACCAGCCCAGGGTGACCCAAACGGCCCAAGGATCACTCGCCCGGTTCAGGGTTTCAAAAAACCACAGACCCGAGTTACTGGCGGCAAAAATCGCCACGTGGGTCGCAAAGGTCATCCGATCGTCAAGTTTGCGATATTCAGGATCGGCGCGATCGGGTTCACGGGGCCAACGGGGAGGCATAGGACAGTTACCGGGTTGCGATTTGGGACGGAAAACCGGTTCTCATTCTGCCATGGTCTGCCGGGGCGATCGCGGTTGGGGTGAATCAACGGTCGGCTGTAACTGGTTCAGGGGGCGATCGCGATTGGGTTGAGGCTATGGTGGGTGGCAAGGCGATCCAGTGCGGGGGAAATGGGCCATGCGTGGACTCTGGTTGGGCGGGTTGGTGTGGCTGTTGGGCGCAATCCTCGCGATCGCCCTGCCCCAGCCGGTTCGATCGGCACAACCCGCCCAGTCGCCTACGGATTTGCCCTCCAAACCAGCGGCCGATCGGCTGTTGCAACAGGGAATTCAACAATACCGAACCGGTCAGTTTCGGGCGGCCCTTCAGTCCTGGGAAGCCGCCCTTCGGATTTATCGCGCCCTTCGGTCTCAGAGCGGGGAAGCAGCGGCCCTCGGTAATTTGGGCAATGCCTATAATGCTTTGGGTCAATACCAGCTCGCCATTGAGTATCACGAGCAGTCCTTAGCGCTCGATCGCCAACGGGGCAATCTCCAGGGAGTCGCCCAGTCGATCCATAACCTGGGCAATGCTTATCAATCCCTCGGAGATCATCAACGCGCCATTACCTATTACGAACAAGCCCTGGCGATCGAGCGTCAATTGGGCGATCAATCGGGTCTGGCCGATTCCCTCGGCAGTTTGGGTAATGCCTACAACCGTTTGGGACAATACCAACGCGCCATTACCTATTATGAACAAGCCCTAGAAATTGACCGTGCGATCGGCAATCAACGAGGCATTTCTGCTTCTTTAGGGAATTTGGGATTAGCCTACCAATCCTTGGGAGACTATCAACGCGCCCTTGACTATCATGAACAATCTTTGACCCTCGATCGCCAATTGGGTGATCGCCAGGGAGAAGCGATTACCCTTGGTAATCTTGGCGCTATTTACAATTTACTGGGTCAATATCAGCGATCGATCAATTATCAAGAACAAGCCCTGGCAATTAAGCGCGAAATTGGCGATCGCAATGGAGAAGCTATTTCCCTGAGTAATCTTGGTCAGATCTACAATTCCCTCGGTCAGCCGCAACGAGCAATTGACTATCAGGAACAATCTTTGGCGATCAAGCGCGAAATTGGTAATCGCAGCGGAGAAGCCATTTCTCTAAATCATTTAGGCAATGTTTATAACAATTTGGGTCAGCATCAGCAAGCGATTAATTATTACGAGCAAGCCTTAGCCATTCAGCGGGCGATCGGCGATCGAGAAGGTGAAGCCGTGGTTTTGAGCAGCTTGGGCAACAGTTACCATGACCTTGGGCAATATCAACGCGCCATTACCTATCACGAACAATCCCTAGCGATTAAACGAAAAATTGGCAACCAAGCAGGAGCCGCTTACTCCCTGACTGTCCTCGGAATGGCTTACCAAGCTCTTAATCAATATCAGCGTGCCATTGAATATTACGAACAGTCCTTGGCGATCGCCCGCTCCATTGGCGATCGCGAGGTGGCAGCCATGACATTCAGCAACCTTGGTCTTGCCAATTTCTATACCAATCGATTGGCAGAATCCGCCAAAGCGTTGCAGTCCAGCTTAGATCTTTTGGAAGCAATTCAAGCTGATTTGGGCCAGAACGATCGCGATCGCACCTCGCTGCTGGAAACCCAACAAAATGTTTATCAAGCTTTGCAACGAACTTTGATCGCCATGAATCAAACGGCTGAAGGGGTTGTCGTTGCCGATCGCGGTCGGGCCCGATCGCTGCTGTCTTTTTTGCAATCCAATTCCACATCCCAAAATTCATCCCTGACGGCTGCTGAAATGCAGTCGATCGCCCAACAGCAAAAGGGCACAATTATTCACTATTCCGCCGTTTGGGGAGAGCTATATATTTGGGTGATTCCGCCTCAGGGGGCGATCGCCTTTCGGAAAGTTCCCTTACCCGAATCCGCAAAAGGTCTGGGTCAAACGGCGGAAGCTTTGCGAAACAGTGCGGTTACCCTGCGGTTAATCAGTATGCGGGGCAATGATCAAGGACTGAGTGATCTTGCTAATCAATTACGAGGAACGGGCAACGAACGGATTACTGAAAATCCCACAGATTTACGACAAGGCTATGACCTGTTGATCAAGCCGATCGCTGATTTATTACCCACAGAAACGGGCAGCAAATTGATCATCATTCCCCACCGTGAATTGGCGGTGGTTCCCTTTGCGGCCCTGCGGGATGAGTCGGGCAAATTTTTGATCGATCGCCACACTCTGGCCTTTGCGCCTTCGGTGTCGGTGTTGGCGGAAGCGGCCCGCCGTCCCCAAACCAGCAACGGCCCGGCGCTGATTGTGGGCAATCCTGACCCAATGCCGGACAATTTGAACCCGTTGCAGGGCGCAGAGGCGGAGGCCCGGGCGATCGCCCAAACCCTGAATGCCACGCCTTTAATTGGGGCCCAAGCCACCGAATCGCAGGTGAAAGAACGGATCGATCGCGCGGGTCTGCTGCATTTTGCGACCCATGGGGTTGTGCCCAGGACGGTCGATGGCGGGTTGGAAAGTTGGTTGGCCCTGGTTCCCGGCGGCAATGAGGACGGGCGATTGACGATCGCGGAAATTTTCGATCGCAATTTGCAAGCGCGGCTGGCGGTGCTGAGTGCTTGCGACACGGGCCGAGGAACCGTCAGCGGTGAAGGGGTGATCGGTTTGGCACGGGCGTTTCTCAAGGCCGGCGTGCCGACGGTGGTGGCGAGTCTCTGGAAAGTGCCGGACGAACCCACGGCGCTGATGATGCAAGCGTTCTATGCAGAGCGAGCAGCGGGCAGTGATCCGGCGGTGGCGTTGCGATCGGCCATGTTGCAGGTGCGGGAGCAATATCCCGGGCCCCAAAATTGGGCGGCCTTCGTGGCGATCGGAGATACGAACTAACCCTGAATCATTGCCACAGCATCAGTCATAACGGTGGAGGCATGATCGTTGGAATTGGCTCGCGATCGAATCGTCGATAAACCAAAAAATCGCTATCCAGCGTCAACACAACGCCCGTTGGGAATTTTTCCGAGAGTCGTACCAAGCAGGCATCAGCCACGGACATCGGAACTGAGCTATACCGCTGCATCAGTTCCAGCAATCGATCTTTTTCTTGGGTTGAATCCAGTTTGATTTGAATAAAACCTCGTTCGAGAAGATTTAGCAAAGAAGTTCGACCATGGGGCATTCGTTTGAGTAAGAACCAGCTTTCTGAAATGACTGATTCGCAGGTCAGAAATGGGGGTTTGAGCTGTAATGTAGTTGCCTTTGCCCAAGGATAGAACTGATCGCCTCGGTTAATTAGGGCTACGAGTGGGCCTGAATCCAACAAAATTAGAGCATTATCAACCACATCACTATTGACCATAGCCATCTAGATAGTCCGGATTAGTTGAAAGATCACTTGGCCCATCCACAACACCCAACCAAGGAGCAGCTTGCTCAAAAAATGATTGAGCAGCGATGGATTCGGAATGAGAGGTAATTACAACATCAGATGACTCCAAAACTCCCACAGCTTCTGGAGATTGCTGCTTGGACGATTGCGCCCGTATCACACGCAAAGTACGTCTGGATGCTCCCTTGATCTCTACGTTCTTCGGCAAGCCTCGACGTTGCCTGATCACAGTGCCTATGCGTACAGATGGCTCCGTCATCCGTGCGCTGTTGTGCGATCGCCTGCCCAACGATCGCACCAGTTGCCAGATCAACATCAGCCGATCGCGCCAGGACAGTTGTTCGGCTTGCTCACTTAAAGATTTCCATGTCACCATGATCGATCGCCCCCGTCGGAGCTGGTGAAACTGCTGATTGCATTATGGATCGATCGCCCCGCCGTCCAATCGGCCGTATGATGATTGGCTTGGGGTGTTTTCGCCACAGTTAGCTGATCGCGCTCGCAACCCGAAACCCGAGCCAGATCGATCGCGCGACCCTCACTCGCCCCAGCCCTTTCAACCCCCACGCAACAAGCAAGGAAACTGACATCGTGACTCGCACGAACCTGGATTTTTTGGCCGAATCCGATCCCCTCGTGGCCGAAATTATCGGTCTCGAGTTACAGCGCCAGCGCGACCACCTGGAACTGATTGCCAGCGAAAACTTCACCTCGGCGGCGGTGATGGCGGCCCAAGGCTCGGTGCTGACCAATAAATATGCAGAAGGCCTGCCTGCCAAGCGCTACTACGGCGGCTGTGAATTCGTCGATCAGGTGGAGCAACTGGCGATTGATCGCGTGAAGGAACTGTTCGGCGCGGCTTGGGCCAACGTGCAACCCCACTCGGGCGCGCAAGCCAACTTCGCCGTGTTCCTGACCCTGCTGCAACCGGGCGACACGATCATGGGCATGGACTTGTCCCATGGTGGCCACTTGACCCACGGTTCGCCCGTGAACGTGTCCGGCAAGTGGTTCAACGTGGTGCAGTACGGCGTGAGTCCCGAGACCGAGCAACTGGACTTTGACCTGATCCGCAAGCTGGCGATCGAACACAAGCCCAAGCTGCTCATCTGTGGCTATTCCGCCTATCCTCGGACGATCGACTTTGCCCAATTCCGGGCGATCGCCGATGAAGTGGGCGCATACCTGATGGCGGACATCGCCCACATCGCCGGGTTGGTGGCCGCCGGGCTGCATCCCAACCCCCTGCCCTACTGCGACGTGGTGACCACCACCACCCACAAAACCCTGCGCGGCCCTCGCGGTGGTTTGATTCTGTGCCGCGATGAGGAGTTGGGCAAGAAGTTTGATAAGTCGGTGTTTCCCGGCAGTCAAGGCGGCCCCCTGGAGCATGTGATTGCCGCTAAGGCTGTGGCCTTTGGGGAAGCCCTGCGCCCGGATTTCAAAACCTACGCCGCCCAAGTGATTGAAAACGCCAAGGCTATGGGTGCTCAGTTGCAGGCGCGCGGCCTGAAGCTGGTGTCTGGCGGCACGGATAACCACTTGGTGCTGGTGGATCTGCGCTCGATCGAAATGACCGGCAAGGAAGCCGATCGCCTGTTGGGTGAAATCAACATCACCGCCAACAAGAACACCGTGCCCTTTGATCCGCAATCGCCCTTCGTCACCAGCGGTATTCGGTTGGGTTCGCCGGCCATGACCACGCGCGGCATGGGTGCGGCGGAATTCACGGAAATCGGTGACATCATCGCCGAGCGGCTGATTAACGCGGCCGATGCGTCGGTGGAAGAAGCCTGCCGCGATCGGGTGGCGGCCCTGTGCGATCGCTTCCCGCTCTATCCCCACCTGCGGGTGGCGCTGCCAGCCCTGGCGTAGAAGCTGTCGGGCAGCACTTGCCAAACACCCGCAGTTGCGGGGGGGGGCAAAGGGTTTGAGACTCTTGTCTTCGTTAATTGGTTGAGCAAGTCGCGCATCAATCTTAGTTTTTTTGAAAGGGGCAAGGCCAAAAGCCTGCCCTTTTTCTTGGGAATTTTTGGGGTTTGATTGAATATTTTTAAATCCATAGATTCTAAAGATTCTAACTTTTTAAGCTTTTAGTTCTTGGCTTTTCCTTAACAGCTTGGCAACTGCTAAAAATCTTCTAAAAGATTGAGAAATTCAAGATCTCAAAATGAGTTGATTTTGGATTTTTTGAAAAAGACAATTTAGAGAATTAAGGTTTCTTAAGGGCAAAAGATCCCAAAAGTTAATCAAAATCCAGTTTTCACTTAACCCTGTCTTTACTGAAGAAACCTAGCGTAAATAGCGTTTATGGCTCTTTGCGGAAGCCGACATGGTGGATGTTGGTTTCTTGGCAAATGGGTCTCGTGCGTCGCTGAATTTATGAGCTTGGCTAGGTTTGCATTGGCCTCAGTTTGCATGGCTGTTCTGAATCCCGTCGCGATCGGGCCTTGGAACTTTGGGAGCGGACTGACTTTGATTGATCAGCCGGCCCTGGCCAACCCCCCCAATCTAACTCTCGAATTGCCGATTTATACCCTGACCGAACAGCGCGATTTAGTGGCCCAAGCCGAACGAATGGCCCAAGCGGCGATCGCGCGGGAATTTCAGCAAAAACCGGCCCTTTCGATGGTTCAGGTTGTGGTGTTGGGCAATCGCCATGGAAATTTAGTGCCCATTTTGACGGTGAGTGTTACCCGATCGCAGTGGCAACAAAACCCAAGGGTCAACGCCTGGACGCAATATTATGCGTCCGGTCGCTTGCTGCAACGGCCGGATCCTCAGCCAGTGGAGCCGCCTGATTCTGTGGTGGCGGCGCAACCGGCTAACCCAACGCAGTCGGGGCAACCGGAAACGGGCCCTCGGGGTGTGGGTGGTCGCGGCGCAACCATTGATCAGGCTTGGGATACGGGTCAAATGACGCGATCGCAAGCTCAGGACTATCTCAGCGACCTCGATTAGGACAGCGGCGAAGACAGCGGCCTCAGCCCCTTCATCAGCCTGTTTCCACCACTTGCATCGCCAGGACTAGGAGAAGACCCGTGATTCACGACAACGGCATCAGCAATCGATCGAACAACCGCCCCTTTGAAGACATTTTGCGCGCCCGCTTGTCCCGCCGAAACCTCTTGGCCCGCAGCGCCATGTTGGGAGCCAGCGGCTTTTTGGCGGCCCTGGCTGGCGACAAACTGCTGGCCCAAGGAGCCGCAGCGGCCACGGGAGCTAACCCCGAAGCCGGTCTGGCCGGTGGGGAATTGTTGGCCCAAGCGCGGAAATTGGTGGACTTCCCGATCGTCCCTGCTGCGGCAGGCTCGGGCCCGGTGCCGGCCATCTCCTCCGCCTATGAGTACGACATTCTGATTCCTTGGGGCAGTCCCTTGCAGGGCCCCGGCCAAGGCCCCAACTACAATGGGGATCCCAACCGTCGTCCCAGCTCGGCCGAACAGGCCCAGCAAATCGGCATTGGCCACGATGGGATGTGGTATTTCCCGTTGGATCAAGGCAATGACAACGGGATGTTGGCCATTAACCACGAGTACGGAACCAACAGCCACGTCATTGGCAAAAACTTGCCCACCAGCCTGGAAGATGTGCGGGTTTCACAGCACGCCCACGGAGTTTCGGTGGTGGAAATTCGGCGGGTACGGGGAGCCAAGTGGCAAGCAGTGCCCAGCCCCCGATCGCGCCGGATCCACGTGAACACCCCCGTCACCTTCAGCGGCCCCGCTGCCAACAGCCCCCTGCTGCGCACCGCTGCCGGTAACCCGCCCTTGGGAACCCTGAACAACTGCGCCAACGGCAAAACCCCTTGGGGCACTTACCTGACTTGCGAAGAAAACTTCAACGGCTACTTTGGCGACAGCACCTACAACGCCCAAACCAAAACGGGCACTTGGAAAACGACCAACGCCCAAAAGCGCTACGGCTTCGCGGCGGCTGGCTTTGGCTATGGCTGGGAACTGTTTGACAAGCGTTTTGACCTGGCCAGCGCTGAACATGCCAATGAAGAAAACCGCTTCGGTTGGGTAGTGGAAATTGACCCCATGAACCCCAACCAAACCCCTGTCAAGCGCACCGCTTTGGGTCGGATTAAGCATGAAGGGGCTGAAGTGGTGGAAGGTCGCGGCGGCCGGATTGTCGTCTACATGGGCGACGATGAGCGCTTTGACTACATCTACAAGTTCGTTTCGGCGGACAACTGGCGATCGATGCGGGCCCGTGGGGTCAGCCCCTTGGACGAAGGCAAGCTCTATGTGGCCAAGTTCAATGACAACGGCACGGGCAGTTGGCTGGAGCTAAACATCAGCAACCCGGCCCTGCGCGGCAAATTCAGCGATCAGGCGGAAGTGTTGACCTATGCCCGGTTGGCGGCGGATGCCCTGGGGGCAACGCCGATGGATCGCCCCGAGTGGATCACGGCAGCGGCGAATGGGCGGGTTTATTGCACCCTGACCAACAACACCCAGCGCAAAGACACGCAGGTGAATGCGGCGAACCCCTTGGGCCCCAACCCCGATGGCCACATCATCAGTTGGCGCGACAGTGATGATTACACGGGCACTAGCTTCACTTGGGATATTTTCATCCTGGCGAAGGATACCCACGGCAACGGCGACGAGCGCACGTTCAGCAGCCCCGATGGTCTGTGGGCGGATCCCGATGGCCGTCTGTTCATTGAGACCGATGGTACTCAGAAGAAGGGCCTGAATGATCAGTTGCTGGTGGCTAACCTGGAAACGGGTGATATTCGCCGCCTGCTGACGGGGGTTACGGACTGTGAGGTGACGGGCATTACGGTTACGCCCGATCGCCGCACGATGTTTGTGAATCTGCAGCACCCTGGGGATGGGAACCCGGCGAAGACCAATTTCCCAGCGCCCCAAGGTAGTGGTCGGATTCCCCGCGATTGCACGCTGGTGATTCGCAAGAAGGACGGCGGCATCATTGGTTCGTAGGCTGGTGAATTCGTCAGTTTCTAGGTTCCAATTGGATTCTTAGGTGTAGGGGGCGATCGATTCCCGATTGCCCCCTGTCATTGCAATCCGCCACGAGACGCTCAAGACCATAAAACAAGCTGTTGATGAACCCTCACAGCGCGATCGCCTGGTAATTTCCGGTGCGATCGCGCTGTTGTTATGCTGGGCGATGGCGCTTGTTTTTGAGGTTGGTTCATGGCCGATCCCGCATCTTTTGGTGTTTCTCAGGTTGTTCCTCAAGTTTGTCTCGATCGCTTCAATGAGGCAGCCCGGTTGGCCGGCGAAGGAGACATTGCCAGCGCCCTTGCCCAATATGAAGCGGTGTTTGCAGACCTGGGCAACCAACCTTCAGGGGTGGTGACCGGACCATTTTTGGCGCTGGTGGAACTGCGCAAGGCCTATTGCCTAATGAGCCTGCGGAACTATGCAGCGGCTCAGGCAATTTTCCAATCACTCGATCGGGGCATGGCCGGGCAGTTGGAAACGGCGGAAATTTTTGATTTCTATCTGGCCTATGGCAATACGTTGGGGCATTTGTCTTTGCTGGAGGAAGCGATCGATCGCTTTGCCCATGCCATGAACGTGGCCACGGAATATTTACGGGATGCCGAGCGATTTCGCACGGTTTGGTATTGGGTTTTGTATTGGGAAAAATATCACGGCGCTTGGGAGGCGCTGGATGAGCATTGCGCCGATGTGAATGGTTTTGGGCTAGAAAACCAGGATCCGCAATTGCAAATTATGGCGCTGGAGTTTCGGTGTTATGCCGATCGGGCGTTGGGACGATTGGCGGCGGCCCGGCAAGGGGCGGAGGGAATTTTGGCTTGGAAACAGCAAACTCAGGCGGATCCTGCTGAAATTGCCCAATGGGAAGCGTTTTTAGCGTCGCTGGTTCAACCCGATTAACAACTGTTGATTAACCCCTCTGTTGGTGTTGTCCGTTAATGTTGCTTCCCGTTGGTGCGGTGGTTGCTCGGTTTCCCCTCTTGGAGTCGTTGCAAATATTCCCAACCCCGCTGGGGCCAGACCCGATCGCGCCCGGTGCGTTCGGCAATCCATTGGGCCACCTTGGGCCCCGACCAAGGGCCCCCGTCGGGAGCCGGTTGATCCAGCAATTGCGCTAATTCCTGTTGTTGCTCCGTGGTCAGGAGCGATCGAGCCGATCGATGGCGTTGGCTGGGTCGCCGGTCGATCGCATTGGGGCCCAGTTGGTTATAGCGACGAACCAACTCCTTGGCATAGTCATAGCTCAAGTCCACCACTCGGGCCGCTTGGGTAATGGTCCAGCCTTGGGCAATTAAATAGAGCAGGTGCCATCGGCGGGCCTCGGTGGCTTCCTTGGCTTGACGGTAGCGATCGCGCAGGCGATCGAGGCTGAGATGGGGGTTCAGCGTGACGCGCGGCGGCATAGGAACGACCTGGGATCGTCAATCAAGCGATCAAAAAACAGCAAATCAGGGGGCCAAGCGATTGACCTGAGCCAGCACAACCACCCTGGGCTTGCGGTGTCTAGCCAAGGCCCGGCGGTCGTATCCCCACTTTGCTCTTCTGGCTGGCAGGGTCGAATCCGGACGCTTTTGATTCACCCGACCCGATCGCCCCGATCGACGCACCCTAGGGGGCCAATCGCTGCCAAGCCAACCGGGCCGCTCCAGCCATGCCTGCCTGATTGCCCAATTCCGCCACCACAATTTGCAATCCTTCCCGGGAGGAGGGCAGCACCCGCCGGTTCACTTCCGCTTCCATGGCCGGGAAAAACCACTGGGACCCGGCGCTGATGCCACCGCCAATTACCAAAGCTTCGGGTGTGAAAATGTAGATTAGGCTGGCTAATCCGGCTCCCAAGTCTCGGCCGTAGGCGGCCCAAAAGGCGATCGCCTCCAGATCGCCCGCCGCGGCCTTGGCCGCCACCTGGTGAGGTTCCAGACCCGTGCGCCGTCGCACCGCTTGCACGGAGGTGTATTGCTCCAATGATCCTTGATTGCCGCTGTTGCAAGGGGGCCCATCGGGATTGAGGGTAATCAGACCCAATTCCCCGGCGGCTCCGGTGCGGCCCGTGAACAGTTCGCCCCCCAAAATGACGGCTCCGCCTACGCCCGTGCCCAGGGTCAACACCAGCAGGTCTTGGAATTGGCGACCGGCCCCTAACCAGGCTTCTCCTAAGCCAGCACAGTTGGCATCGTTGGCCAAAATGGTCGATCGGCCCGTGGCCGCTTCCATCCAATCGGCTAAGGGCACATCGCGCCAGCCTTCCAGGTTGATGGCGACTCGGGCAATCCGGCCGGCCGCGTCGGCGGGGCCCGGCGTGCCAATCCCGATCGCGATCGCTCCTCGATCGGGGTCGAGTTGCTGAATGGCGGCGGCGATCGCCTCCGTAACTGCTGTGGGTGTGGCCGGCTGGGGAGTATCAATCACCAACGAAGCCAAGCAATCACCCGTGGCCGTATATCGTCCCAACTTGATGGCCGTGCCGCCCAAATCTACCCCGATTACCGTTGCCAAACCCATGACTCTGTACCAAAACTCCGCCGCGCTATTTTGGCATCTCGGTTAGCGGCGCGATCGGGTCAAAAGCCTGGGCAACGGTCAGCAACCCCAAAAAGGGCAGCAATCAGCCATCTCAATGCAAGATTAGTCTAGTAATCTTGCATTCAAGAACGCTAAATTGGGGGTCGAAACCCCATTACGTGACCCAAACCCTTCGATGGCGACTCCAACCGCTTCTAGACCCCAAAATCGTCGCCAAAATCGTTGGCCATTGGCCGGCATTTTGGGGATGCTCACGGCCCTCGGGTTGGGAACCAAGCGCTATCACGGCCCCTTGGAAAATTGGGTGCAACATCACCTGGGCGATGTGTTGGTGATGATTTTTCTGATTGGGGTGGCCCGTTGGTTGTGGCCCCGGCGATCGGCTGGGGTGCTGAGTGCTTGGGTGATGGCGATCGCGATCGGGATTGAACTACTGCAACTGTGGCATCCACCGATGTTGCAAGCGATTCGCGCCACCTTCCTAGGGCAAATTATTTTTGGCAGCTACTTCGACTGGTGGGATTTTGTCCACTACGGCCTTGGGGCCTTGCTGGGCTACGGAGGGTTGCGGTGGCTCGATCGCTGGGGCCAGGAACAACCCCAAGTGGCCCCGCCCGATCGCCCCTCGATCGATCAGTGACGAGTAACGACGCTAGCGGCGCGATCGCAGCCGGCTTTGCTGCCATTGTTGCAATCGTTCAATCCATTGCCCCCCATCTTCCTTGGCCTGGTTCAGGAGATGAACGATCGCCGCTTCCACGATCGTTTCCTTATAGGGGGCGTTGCTTTTGCCCAGGGCCAATTGCAGTTCCAAATGGAAGCGATCGAGTTCGTCCAGCACCGACTCCCGCACTTGAAAAGTAGCCCGGCGCAAACTGGCCGCTTGGCCCTTGGGTGCGGGCGGCAGCGAATCCGTCTCGGATTCCGTGGGTTGCAGATATTGCGCTAACAACTGGTCGCCGGCCGTGGGTTCTGGAGACATGGTGGATTGCAGAATTGGGGATTTGAACCGAGAAGTGGATAGGGAAAATCAGGGGAATTGATCAGATTAATCAGTCGATCGGTTGATTGGTCTATTCGTTAATCAGTCGATCGGTTGCAGCATCCATCGAGGAGATGAATCGAGGAGATGAGTAGCAGCGATCGATCAGGTTGGATTGGTGGGTGAGGGACGATCGACCAAAACCGCTGCGATCGCCTCATAACCCTGCAACACAACTGATCGGCGTTGGCGAGCAAGTCCCGATCGCAACAATTTTCCATCGACCGTGAGCTTGGGGAAACAAGCCGATCGAGGAATGGGCGGAAATAGGGCGATCGCGCCTCGGCTGGCCAGGGCCCAATCTTGCAATCCCGCCAACACCTGATCACACCAAGGGGCCCGTCGTTCGCTCATGGTGGGCAACACCCCCACAACCCGCAAATTGGGATTGAGCTGCGATCGCACACTGGCCACCGTTTCCATCAGAGCCAACAAACTGCGCAAGGCCAAGGGTTGGCATTGTACCGGAATCAACAACCCATCCGCCGCCGCTAACGCACTCAGCGTCCAAAACCCCAATCCCGGCGGACAGTCCAGCAACACCAGAGGGCTTTGGGTTTGGGCGGGAGAGGTTGCCAAAAATGGTTTGGGTTTTTGCTCATCAAGCTTGCCCAGCAGTGGCCAAGATTGCGCCAAGGCCTGACGCAGCCGCAACAACCCTTCGGGCGATCGAGCCAAGGCCACCGCCGCCGACTCCAAATCCAAACCACCCGGCAACAGCCATCCCCGATCGCCCGCCGCCACCAGTCGATCGCCGATCGCCCCCTGTTCTTGCAACGTTGTCGCGATCGAGGGTGAATCCGTTGCTCCCAACAGGGCCGTTAGGTGCGATTGGGGATCCAAGTCCACCATCACCACAGGCGATTCCACAGGCGATCGAGCCGCCAACAGTTCCGCCAAACAAAGCACCGTTGTGGTTTTGCCCACGCCCCCTTTGGGATTCACGATCGCGATCGTTGTGCTTGCCACCGGTTTTGCCCACATCCCAGACCACAGGCGAATTCTACCGCTTCACTCGCCATCTTGCTCGCTGGTCAACCATCCAGCCACTCAAGAATAAAAGAATTTGAATTAATGAATTCACAACGTCTCAAGAATTTCAAAACATAAATTAACAAGAATATAAACATTCAAATTGTCAACTTGTTAAAAACTCAAAAATGATTTTGAGAATGCTTTCGAGTAAATCCATCAAAACAGACCCGTCAGAACCAGTCCCCAAGCAGTCCCATACCCCCCAACGGAGACTGACCTCGCCGCCAGTTAGCTCCAAGGCACTTCAGAAACTAGAAGTTGCGATACAAAATTGCGGTCTATGCCATCTCAAATCCAGCCCTTGAATCGCCAATGCCCCAAGTACAAGCAGATAAGGTGTTTAGGGTCTGTCATAACGAGGGGCTTAAGCCCCTTGTCTCCCCCGATCTGCCAACGGTGGAATCAGGGTTTCAGGTAATTTGACGACAGGCCCTAAACCCCTTGTCCCTCGTTTAATACCGAATTTCTCAGCGCTTCCCCTCCTCAAAAGAAGCGGCTTAACGTCGCCAAATACCTTGAACCTGTGACCACCAAGCTTGGGGCCGATCGCTCGATCGCACCTGCCAGCTCAACATCGATCGAATCAGGGGCCAACCGCCCGATCGCAACGCCGCCGCCACATGCAACCCCAAACACAACACCATCACCACCCAAGCCGCCAAATGTACGGAATACCAAACATGGTGAAATTCCCCGGCCGGCAGCCATTCCTCCTTAATTTGCCGACCGGAAACCACCGCCAGCCCCGCCGCCAACAACATCAACGTATTCGCCAGGCGATGGAGCGATCGCTTGGCTTGGCCCGCCTGTTGATTGCCCAGTTGTCGCAGCGCCGCGATCGAAAGCAACCGATGAGCACCCAAATAAAAGCTGTATAGCGCCAGCGGCAACAACATCACCAGGAAAAACAGACCGAATGTGCCGTGCAGACCTTCAATGTCCGCGATCGGGGGCAACGGCAACCGTCCCCACCGGCCATCGTAAGTGTTGTAGGTCAGGGCCGCCGTCACGATCGCCCCAATCCCCAAGATGGCACTGATGCCATGCAAAAACCGCAATAACGAAGGTTGATAGGGCTGAGCCTTGGCCATGAATTTTCCTCTCAAGTCATCCTGACTGACTAAAAAAGATCGTCGTAAAAGACCATCTCATCGGTTGAATATAGTTTAAAGAGTTTAAGGAATTCCAGAAAAAATAAGTTGCGGCATGGGCTGCCCAATACTAAAAAATTATCATCCACTGAAAATCAAGATCAAGGGTCAAAAGAAAACCTGGCGAGTATTTTGGGGTGCTCGCAACCCTCCAAGGGATTACAGGAGATTGGGTTCAAGATTTTGCATTGAGATTCAAATTCAATTCATTTTCTATTCACTATTATTTCATTTTTCAAAATAAATTCATTATTACTGATCTTGAGGGTTACCACATTACGGTAGTAATAGATCAAATACAGATCAAACCACATCACAATCAATTGAAATGCCCTACCAGCAAATATACTAAGCCAATTCTCCTATTAGAATACAGAGATATCATTAGTCCAAGGAAAGCCCTAAAGCGTGATTATCTTGCTTAAAATCTTCTTCTGATTAATCCAACTTTGATTAATCCACTCAATTTAATTTGAATTAGAAAAAATGAATCAAAAATGAATCGAAAATAAAACAACAAAGATGAATTGAATATGAAACAAAGAAATCAAAAAATTATCTATAATGACACTGTTTCAGAAATGAGATAAAAACTTCTAGTTTTATGCTTGATAGATTGTTCCCGATAGAAAATCAAGCATTTTTATAAACATCCCTGATTTCCAACTCAACTCAATTCCCCAACAACCGCCATGGACATTTTAACAGCAGCTTCTTTAGGGCTAGGACTATCAGCAGATGCCTTCGCGGTCTCTGTTTCCAGCGGCTTATCCATGAAGTATGCTCGCTGGCACAAAGCCATCAAAATTGCTCTGTTTTTTGGTGGGTTTCAAATGTTGATGCCGATCTTGGGTTGGGGTCTGAGCCTGACCTGGCGATCGACCATTGAAGCCTACGATCAGTGGATTGCCTTCTTGTTGTTGGTGGCGATCGGGGCCAAGACCATTCGCGAAGCCCTGGGTAATGATGACGACAACCCCAGCGAGCAAGCCTGCAACCCCGCTGACACCAGAATGCTCACGGGCCTCGCGATCGCCACGAGCATTGATGCTCTGGCGGCGGGTGTGGGGCTGACGGTGGTAAACACGCCCATCTTGCAAGTGGCCGGCGTGATTGGCCTCATCACCTTTGCAGTCTGCTTGGCGGGGGTCTTTTTAGGGAAGTCCTTTGGCTGCCGACTCTACTCCCACGTGGGCAAGGTGGAGATTGTGGGCGGTGTGATTCTGATTTTGCTTGGCTTCAAAATGTTACTAACTGCGGGGTGATTCGGCAAAGTGGCCATCATTATGTCAATAATTGAAATGGTATAGCAGGTATCAAGAACCTGTAGTTTGGGGAAGCTAATCTCGATTAGCTCCCCTCTTTTTATTTCAGAAAGAAGCTTTTCCTTCCTAAATAAACCCTGTTTCGTCAAATTTGGGTTCTAGCTGCCCAAATTGGCTATTACGAAAGCTTCACAGTTGCCTAACAGTTCTATGGCCGTTTAGGGTGACGTTCGCAGCTAGGCCTAAACTCTGGCCCACAACAGGATTGCGGCGGAGGGAACCTGGCTTGGCGGGATGCAAATGGGTGCAAAAAAGAAGCGATCGCCTATCAGAGACGATCGCACGGGGGCAAGGGTAATTATTGCAACCTATTCAAACACAACCAATACGGACAAGACCTGTCTCAATCAGACTGGCACAAGTCCCTAGACACGGAGGGGGCCTAACTGGTTTTGGCCGACGGGTCGATCGGGCCCGCATCCAGATCAGCTCCCGGATTGGGCGCGGAAGCGGTCATTCCATCCGCAATCGGGGCCGGGTCGCCGCCATCCCGATCGCGGGGAGCATGGGCATGGTGCGTGCCCTGGCCGTTACTGTCGGACTTTAGTGATTTGGTTGTGGTGGTTGTGGGGTCTGGGTTTCGGGGCTGGGACTGTTGGGCCAGGGTGTCGCGCTCCGCATTGTCGCGCTCCTCTGCCCGATCGCGCGCCCCATTGTCCTCCATTTCCAAAGGCACAATTGGAGCAGGTGGATCGGTTTGACCCATCAGGCCAATTTGGGCCGCATTAAAGGCAATTGCCACGCGCCGCCGAAATTCTCGGGCCGCGCCCCACTGTTGCAAGGGAGTGGTGCGAATCCAAACCCGCACCATGGAACCACTGGCGGAAAACTCATCAATCCCCAGCACTTGGGGACGATCGAGCAAAATTTCTGACCACTGCGGATCCGCCGCCAAATCATCACTGAGCTGATTCAAAATCGCCAGGGCTTGATCTAAGTCGGCTCCATAGGCGATCGGGATTCGCAAATCCGCTTGGGAATAGTGGTTGGACAGGTTGGCCACCGTGCGGATTTCGCTGTTGGGAATCACAATCAGCCGCTGTTCTGCATCCCGCAGTTTCGTGACCCGCAGGGTGAGCGCCTCCACCCGCCCGGTCAGGTTGCCCACCGCGATCGCGTCGCCCACGGAAAATTGATCCTCCGCCAAAATCAAAAACCCGTTAATCGCATCCTTAATCAGGTTTTGGGAAGCCAGCGACAGGGCCACCCCAATTAACCCCGCCCCGGCAATCAGTGGCCCCACATCTACGCCAATGCCAGCCAGGCCAACGATCGCCCCCAAAATGACCAGCAACACGGTCAGGAAACTTTTGAGGATGCTGGATAGGGTGAGGACACGCTGTTGCAAACGGGGGCGAGTGCGGGGAGCAATTTGGGTTCCGGCCGTGAGGATCGCCGTTGCCCGATCGACAGCGATGTAACTCAACAAAATTGCAATGTAGGTGACCAGGGTGGCCAAACCCAGCTTGAGGTAGGCCTCAAGGGCATCAAAGATTCGGGCCTGGAGCCAGCGGGTGACGGGGAAGTTACCCAACACCCACAAACTGGCGGTGGCCCATACGGAAGGCTGGGCAATTTGAATCAGAATCCGCCCGATCGCCAGCCAATGGTCTCGGCGCTGGCGTTGCAACCAAGCGGCCAGGGGAAAACTGTCGTTGGGTTTCGGGTCAACGGGCGGGGTGCTGTGGCTAAGTCGATCGAGCCGTTGCAGACCCCAACCCAACATCAGATGGGCCCCCAAGGCTACTAACCAAATGGCCAAGCTCGATCGCACCTGTTGCCCCAAGGCCGCCGGTTGTCGATCGGCCCGGGCCTGTTGCAAAGATTCCTCAATGGCCGTTTTCACGGAAGTGGCATAGATTCGGGGCTGGGTGAGCTGGGTTCCCGCATCCAGGGCCGTCACCGTCATGATGTAGCGACCATTGACCAAAATTCGAGGCGCATCAACCAAGGCCGTAGCAGGCAAGGCCGTAGCAGGCAAGGGCGCAGCGGGGGCCGCAGGAGCAGCAACGGCGGGAGCCGACCCCGAGCCGGGAACCGCCGCATTGGAATTGGGAGCCGCAGCGGGGGCAGACGCGCTGAGTTCGATCGTGACCGCCAACGATCCCTTAGGGTCGCTGAGGAAGCGATCGCCCGCTCCCTGTAGCTGGGTGGTGATGGTGGCAGTCCGCCGAGCCAACTCCTTGGGGGGAGCCGCAATCTGGAACACCGGCCGCCCATCAAATTCAATCCATGCGGCTTGGGGGCGATCGGCCTCAGCTCCCACCCAAGGAGCAGCCCAAGGCTGGATGAAGCTATTGGCCCAGTTGGCTTCCAGGGGTGAGCCGGCCGCCGCAGGAGCCTGAGCATTCAGGGGACTGCTGGCCCCCAACCAGAGGATCAGCCCCAGGACGATCGCCCCCAATGGCCAGCGTCGTCCTGCCGATCGCCCCGAGCGACGTTGGATGATGGTTCGGATTGCTCGCTGGATTGCTCTCTGGATCACGTTGGGGATTCCGATCAAGGTCGGCAATTGGAATGGACTTCAATAAATTAATCAATAATTAATATTGATCGAGGCATTGATCGAAATATTGATCGAAATCATGTTGATCGAAGTGAATCGAAATCTCGATCAGACGCTTCACTTGCTCAACTGATCGCAAGCCCGCCCGATCGCCAGTAGAGCTTCATCCATCGGGCCCTGGCCCGTCACCCACTGGGGCAACTCACTCGATCGCACCCAAGCCCATTCGGAATATTCATCCTCGCTGAGTTGCACCTGGGCCGCCTGGGTTGCCGTCAGCCTCACGGCAAAGGTCAGATTCACGCTGTGTAACCCTTCCTCGGCCGGGGGTTGCGATCGCTCCGCAAACTCCGTGGAATAGGCCCCAATCCACTGCAACTGGCTGGGCAAAATTTCTAGGCCAGCCTCCTCCTTTGCCTTGCGGATGGCGGTGCGCTGGGGACTTTCGCCGGGAAACATTCGCCCACCCACCAACCACCAACCCACCCGGGGCGGCCGTCGTCGAAAGCCCAAAAGCCGTCGATCGCCCTCGCAGAACAACAAATCTACACAGGTAATCACCAAAGCGCTCAGGGCCTGGCCATAGGTGATCGCATCCAAATAAGGCCGGGGCGATCGCGTCCCCCGAGGTTCCGGATTCCGTTCCGAGTAATGCGCTGGTTCCATTCGTTGGTTGCTGTCCTGAATCGGCTGTCTTGAACTGGCTGTTTTGAACTGGCTATCACTGGCTATTTTGAATTACCGACCCCGGGCGATCGGGTGTGGATTCGCCCCAACCACCCAAAACTTCGTCACTCCATGGCCGCGATCGCCAACCCGCCGTTTAGAATGAGTTAACAAAGTTTTACACCACCCCTATCCTCCTCCATGCTCGCTTTGATTCCCGAGCTGATTACGCTCGAAACTATCGAAGCGCTCGCGCAAGAATATGGCTACTGGGCCGTATTCCTGGGAATTGCCCTGGAAAACGCCGGTATCCCCCTGCCGGGCGAAACCATCACCCTTGTGGGCGGTTTTTTGGCGGGCAGTGGCGAATTGAGCTATGGCGGCGTTCTGGGAACGGCCATCGGCGGCGCAATTTTGGGCGACAACCTGGGCTACTGGCTGGGCCGCTGGGGCGGTTGGTCGCTGTTGGTGCGGCTGGGCAAACTCTTCCGGATTGGTGAAGAGAAGCTGGAAGGCGCTCGCGAGCAATTTAGCAACAACGCCGGTAAGGCCGTGTTTTGGGGCCGGTTCGTGGCCCTGCTGCGGATTTTTGCGGGCCCCATGGCGGGCTTGGTGGAAATGCCCTATGGCAAATTTTTGGCCTATAACGCAGCCGGGGCCGCCGTTTGGGCCGGAGTCACGGTCACAGCGGCCTACTTCTGCGGGCGGCTGGTGTCCTTGGAAACCCTGATGAGCTGGGCTAGTCAGTTCACTTGGGTGGCGCTGCTAGCGATCGGGCTGGTGGTGGCCGTGTCCCTGTGGCTCGAAAACCGCAAATCCACACCATTGGGCTAGGACAGCAGGGGGCGATCGTGCGGGTATTCGTGACCGGTGCAACGGGATTTACCGGGTCTCATTTGGTGCGGGCCCTGGTGAAACGGGGCGATCGGGTGGTGGCCCTGGTGCGGCCCCGGGCGGATCGATCGCGCCTGGCCGGCCTGCCCATTGAAATCATTGAAGGCGATCTTCAGCAGCCCGCTGCCCTGGCCCAAGGGATGGCCGAAGCGGACTGGGTGTTTCACACAGCCGCCTATGTGGAATTGGGCCTGGTGGACAGCGAAAAAATGTGGCAAACCAACGTGGAAGGAACCCGCCAAGTGCTGGCGGCAGCCCAGGCCGCTGGGGTGAAGCGGTTGGTTTATTGCAGCACGATCGGGGTGTTTGGCCACACCTTTGGTCAAGTGGTGGACGAAACATTCCAGCGGGTGCAGGCTCAGTTTGATTCCGCCTACGACCACACCAAATATGAAGCCCAAGTGCTGGTCGATCGCGCGGCCCAAAACGGTCTGGACACCATCAGCGTCATGCCTTCCGGCATTTTTGGTGGCGATGATCCACACTTTGGCCCCGTCCTGCGCCAATTTTTGCGAGGGAAACTGCCCTTTTGGGTCGGGGGCGATCGCCCCACCGGGATTGTGCATGTGGATGACCTGGTGGCGGGCATGATCTTGGCGGCCGAACGGGGCACACCGGGCGGCTGGTATATCCTCTCGGCTGGAGAATGCCCCACGCGGGAAATGTTTCGGATGGTGGGCGAGACGGCTGAAATCCCTCCCCCCAAGGAAGTGCCCGCCTGGTTGGTGCGAATTTTGGGGGCAATTCTCGACCCGATCGGGCGGTTATTTCGTTGGCAACCACCCCTCAGCCGCGAGCGTGTTCGCTACATCTACGATCGCTGTGTACGAGTGGATGCCACCAAAGCCCGTCAAGAGCTGGGCTGGCAACCCCGATCGCTGGCCCAAACCCTCCGGGACGTGGTGGCCGAAATGGTTGAATAGGAAAAGCCTGGAGATTAGATTCCAACATTTCGCCTGGGTTGCATCCCAATTTCAACCGGCTTTCGTAACCCCAAAACAGCAAAATCGATTTCAAACCATCCAGACCCATGAGCGACTCGGCAACCGCAGCCCCCGAAAATCCGTTCACGGCCCAAGTGAGCGATCGAATCTGTAAACACATGAACGATGACCACGCCGACGCGGTGTTGGTCTATGCCCAATATTTCGGCCAGATCACGACGGCCACCAGCGCCCGAATGCGGTCGATCGACGCGGCTGGCATGGACTTAGCCGTGGAAGTGGACGGCCATCTCCAGCCCCTGCGCATCGAATTCAAAGCACCTTTGGCCGATGCAAAGGCCGCCCATCATGTTTTGGTAGACATGATTAAAGAGGCGCAACAGGCCAGCGATCGCTAATCTAGCAATGGCCCCGACCATCAGCCGCTAGCGCCGTCCACAAGGACTCAACGCCAAAATTAGCCACTAAAACCGAGATTTGTGGCGCAAAATACCCGATGGGGCCAATTTTTTGCAGCAAAGCCATTCATCGACAGGATTGAGCCACTGAGCTATCCCTAGCCTCTCAATCCTGTACGATCGGGTCTGGCTGGGTTGGCCAGTCCCTGCTCCGTGGTTTTGAGGAGGCATGGTTTTGAGGAGACTTGGTGTGCAACCGTCAAAGGGGCCAATGGGGGGGATGCGCGATCGCTACGTCGTCACGGCGGCCCAAATGCAAGCGATCGAGTCTCGGGTGTTTGCGGCGGGAATGCCCGTCGCAGCCTTGATGGAAAAAGTGGCCGGACTCATTACCCAGCGAGTCATGGCTTGGCGATCGATCGCCCAAGGGCCGCGGGTGGGAATTTTGGCCGGCCCCGGCCACAACGGCGGTGATGCCCTGGTGGTGGCCCGGGAGCTACACCTGCGCGGCTATCAAGTTGCCGTTTACCTCCCCTTTGAGCAGCGCAAGGAACTGACCGATCGCCATGCCCAATACGCCGCCAGCCTGGGTATTGAGGTCAGCCCTGATCTAGCCCCCGTTTTGGCGGCCGATTGGCTGGTGGATGGGTTGTTTGGCTTTGGTTTGGAACGGCCGATCGAGGGATCCTTGGCCGAGGCGATCGATCGGGTGAACAACAGCGACAAACCGATCGTGAGCATTGATCTCCCCTCCGGCCTCCACACCGACAGCGGCGCAGTCCTGGGCAAAGCAATTCGATCGACCCTCACCCTCTGTTTGGGCCTTTGGAAACGGGGCCTTCTGCTCGATCGGGCCCTGGATTGGGTCGGCCAAGCGGAACTGATTGATTTTGACCTGCCCCTAGCCGACATTCAAGCCATCCTGGGCCCAGACCCCCAACTGAACCGAATCACCGCCCACCTCGCCCAATTACCCCTCAACCGATCGCCCGCCACCCACAAATATGAGCAAGGTCACTTGCTAGTGGTGGCGGGTTCCGCTGTTTATATGGGGGCCGCGTTCCTGGCCGCCTTGGGGGCCCGATCGAGCGGCGTGGGCATGTTAACCGTCGCCGTGCCCGCCAGTCTGAAGCCCTGGTTGGTGGCCCAAATTCCCGAAGCCCTCGTGGTGGCCTGTCCCGAAACGGATATGGGCAAAATTGCCCGCGTTGATTTGGATCTTGCTCGTTACGACGCGATCGCCTGTGGTTGCGGCCTCACCCGAGAAGCCACCCCGATTGTCCAAGCGGTTTGGGAGAGCGATCGGCCCCTCGTGCTGGATGCAGATGGGTTAAACGCCCTGGCCCAACTGGGCTGGCGCGATCGCCAAGGCCCCGTTGTCCTCACCCCCCACTGGGGAGAATTTCAGCGGCTGTTTCCCAACTTGGTCGCCCAAACCAGCGATCGACTGGAACTAGCCCAGCGGGCGGCCCAGCAAACTGGGGCGATCGTCCTGTTGAAAGGGGCCCGCACCGTGGTGGCCGAACCCGGCGGCCAGAGCTGGATAGTACCCGAAAGCACTCCCGGCCTGGCTCGGGGCGGGAGTGGTGATGTTTTGGCTGGGTTGCTGGGGGGATTGGTGGCTCAAGCCCGCCCCACCACCCTCACCGATTGGGGCTATTGGGCCGCCACGGCCGCCTGGTGGCACGCCCAAGCGGGCATTCAAGCCGTTCAGGATCGATCGATTTTGGGAGTGAATGGAGCCAGCCTGGCCGATGGTCTGCTCACCGTTGCTCGTCAGCAGGCCATTTTGAATCACACGATCTAATCGCACGATTGAACCATGCAATCTAATCACACGATTCACACGATCAATGATTAATAACGATCATTGATGACGATTAATCGCCCCATGATTGATCAATGAATCATCAAATCATCGAATTCATGACCCAATCAATAGACCTCTTGCACGAATCAAATTGGATGTGTTGCCTGGTAGTTGAGCAACCCGGCCAGCAGATGAAGCCTCAAGCCAAAACGGCGACGACGATTGCGATAGCGTCCTGAGAA